>CAIWPS010000551.1 GCA_903914615.1 uncultured beta proteobacterium
CGCCGCGCGGCGCGCCGGGCTGTCGCGCCTGACCTTCGCCGCGCAGAGCGCCGGCGGCGCGGCGCGCTGAAGCCTGCATGGGGCGCTGGGCGGCCGCCGCGGAGGCGCTGCTGGTGCGGCATTGGTGGCGCGCGCGGCCCAGCGGCCTGTCACTTGCGCTGCTGCCCCTGGCCTGGCTCTACCGCGCCCTGGCGCAGCGGCAGCGGCGGCGCGCACCGCTGCCCGGCCGCCTGCCGGTACCGGTGGTGGTGGTGGGCAATCTCGTCGCCGGCGGCGCCGGCAAGACGCCGACCGTGATCGCCCTCGTGCAGGCGCTGCGCGCGGCGGGGCGGCAGCCGGGTGTGATCTCCCGCGGGTATGGCCGCGAAGGCGCGGGCGTGCGCGAAGTGGGCACGGATGACAGCGCCGCAGAGGTCGGCGACGAGCCGCTGCTCATCCACCGCCGCACCGCCGTGCCGGTGTGGGTCGGCCGCGACCGCAGCGCCGCGGCGCGCGCCCTGTGCGCCGCGCACCGCGGCGTGGATGTGCTGGTGGCCGACGACGGCCTGCAGCACGCGGCGCTGTGGCGCGACGCCGAGCTGGTGGTCTTCGACGCCCGCGGCACCGGCAACGGCCTGCTGCTGCCGGCCGGGCCCTTGCGCGAGCCGCTGCCTCAGCACCTGGCACCGCGGGCGCGCGTGCTCTACACCGACGGCGTCGCCAGCACGCCGCTGCCCGGTGGCTTCGCCCAGCGCCGCATCGCGCTGGCCTGGCCACTGGCGGCATGGCGGCGCGGCGACGCGGCGGCGGCGCTGCCTCTGGCGGACCTGCGAGGCCGGCGCCTGCTCGCCGTGGCCGGCCTGGCGGCCCCGCAGAAGTTCTTTGCCATGCTGCAAGCGCAGGGTCTGGACATCGCCCGCCTGCCCCTGCCCGACCACCACGACTACGCCACCCTGCCCTGGCCGCTTTCGACGACCGACGTCGTCACGACCGAGAAGGACGCGGTGAAGCTGGATCCGTCGCAGCTCGGCGCGACCCGCGTCTGGGTCGTGCCGCTAGACTTGGCGCTGCCCGCCGGGCTGGTGGAAGAACTGCTGGCCCTGCTCCCCCTGCCTGCCGCCGCGCCGCCCCTGCCATGAGCCTAGACCACCGCCTCATCGACCTGCTCGTCTGCCCCGTCTGCAAGGGCCCGCTGGAAATGCGCCGCGACGCCGAGCAGCGGCCGACGGACCTGGTCTGCCCGGCCGACCGCCTGGCCTTCCCCATCCGCGACGGCATCCCGGTGATGCTGGAAAGCGAAGCGCGCCCGCTGGACGGCCCCATGGCCGCCTGAGGGGCGCGGCGTGCCCGGTACCGCATACACCGTGCTGATCCCGGCGCGGCTGGCCTCGACCCGGCTGCCGGACAAGCCGCTGGCCGACATCGCCGGCAAGCCGATGGTGGTGCGCGTCGCCGAGCAGGCGGCGCGCAGCGGCGCCGCGCAGGTCGTGGTCGCCGCCGACGACGAGCGCATCGTGCAGGCCTGCCGCGCCCACGGCGTGCAGGCGCTGCTGACCCGCAGCGACCACGCCAGCGGCAGCGACCGCCTGGCCGAAGCCTGCATGCTGCTGGGGCTGGACGGCGACGACATCGTCGTCAACGTGCAGGGCGACGAGCCGCTGATCGCCCCCGCGCTGGTGCGGCAGTGCGCTGAACTGCTGCGGGCGCGCACCGATTGCGCGGTCAGCACCGCGGCGCACCCCATCACCGAGCTGGCCGACTACCTCGACCCCAACGTCGTCAAGGTGGTGCTCGACGCCGCCGGCCGCGCCCTCTACTTCAGCCGCGCGCCGCTGCCTTGGTGGCGCGACGGCCATGCCGGCGGCGTGACCACGCTCCCCGGCGTGCCCGCCCCGCTGCGCCACCTGGGCCTGTACGCCTACCGCGCCGGCTTCCTTCGCCGCTTCCCCGGTCTGCCGCCGGCGCCGCTCGAGCAATGCGAGGCGCTGGAACAGCTGCGCGTGCTGTGGCACGGCGAGCGCATCGCCGTCCACGTGGCGGCCGGCGGCACCGGCCCGGGCGTCGACACACCGGCCGACCTGGCACGCGTGCGGGCCCTCTTTGCCGCCGGTTTGGCTGCGGGTTTGGCCTCGGGTCCGACGTCAGCTTGACGCACGGGACCGCGTGATATTCTCGATTGGAGACATCACGCAGCACCCGCCTCCAAGGGCTGCCGGCGCGACCCATAAAACGATCTTCCGAGGAACTCGATGAGACTCATCCTCCTGGGCGCGCCAGGCGCCGGCAAGGGCACGCAGGCGAGCTTCATCTGCCAGCGCTACGGCATTCCGCAGATCTCCACCGGCGACATGCTGCGCGCCGCCGTGAAGGCCGGCACGCCGCTGGGCGTGGCGGCCAAGAAGGTGATGGACAGCGGCGGCCTGGTCAGCGACGAGATCATCATCGGCCTGGTGAAGGAACGCATCGCGCAGCCCGACTGCGCCGGCGGCTTCCTCTTCGACGGCTTCCCCCGCACCATCCCGCAGGCCGACGCGATGAAGGCCGCCGGCGTGCGGCTGGACGTGGTGCTGGAGATCGACGTGCCCGACGCCGCCATCATCGAGCGCATGAGCGGCCGCCGCGCCCACCTGCCCTCGGGCCGCACCTACCACGTCAGGTTCAACCCGCCCAAGGTGGAAGGCGTTGACGACGTCACCGGCGAGCCGCTGATCCAGCGCGATGACGACAAGGAAGAGACCGTGCGCAAGCGCCTGGAGGTCTACCAGCGCCAGACGCGCCCGCTGGTCGACTACTACGGCCGGTGGGCCGCCACCGGCGACGCCGGCGCGCCGCGCTATGCCCGCATCAGCGGCAGCGGCAGCGTCGACGAAATCACCGCGCGCGTGATGGCGGCGCTCGGGGCGTAGGCAAGGCGCAGGAACAGGCAAGCATGGACATCGCAGGCAAGGTCTTCATCGTCACCGGCGGCGCATCGGGGCTGGGCGAGGGCACGGCGCGCATGCTCGCCGCCCATGGCGCCAAGGTCGTCGTCGCCGACCTGCAGGTCGAGCGCGGCCAGGCTGTGGCCGCCGAGATCGGCGGCGTCTTCGTGAAGTGCGACGTCAGCCAGGAAGCCGACGGCCAGGCCGCGGTGGCGGCCGCGCTGGGCCTGGGCAAGCTGATGGGCCTGGTCAACTGCGCCGGCATCGCGCCGGCGGCCAAGACCGTGGGCAAGGACGGCGCACATGCACTGGCCCTGTTCAGCAAGACCATCACCGTCAACCTCATCGGCAGCTTCAACATGATCCGCCTGGCCGCCGAGGCGATGGCGAAGAACGCGCCCGAGGCCACCGGCGAGCGCGGCGTGCTGATCAGCACCGCCAGCGTGGCCGCCTACGACGGCCAGATCGGCCAGGCTGCCTATGCCGCCAGCAAGGGCGGCGTGGTCGGCATGACGCTGCCTATCGCTCGC
>CAIWPS010000552.1 GCA_903914615.1 uncultured beta proteobacterium
AGCGCGGCGGCATACACCGGCAGCGCGACCTCGGGCACGGCCACCGTGGTCAGGCCCGCGCCCGCGCGCGCGGCGGCGCGGGCGGCCATGCGCGCGGCGCCGGTGGTGGGCCAGCCGCCCCACACCAGCGCGTGGCCCCGGCTGTACTTGTTGCCATCCGCCCGGCACACCGGCAGCGCGCCGGCCCACAGCGCAGGGTCGTTCTCGAAGGTGTCGGGCCTGAGCTGGTCGAACACCGAGTCCGGCGTGCCGATGTCGGCGACGACGAGTTCGCCGCACAGGCTGCGGCCCGGTTGCAGCAGGTGGCCGGGCTTCTTGCGAAAGCAGGTCACCGTCAGCACGCAGGGCACCGCCCCGGCATTGGCCCCCGTGTCGCCCATCAGGCCGCTGGGCACGTCGACGGCCACGATCGTCAGCTGCCTGGCCGCCGCCGCGGCCAGCGTGCGCGCCGCTGCGCCTTCCAGGGGCCGGCTCAGGCCGGCGCCGAAAAGGGCGTCGACGACGAGTTCGGCACCGTCCAGCGCCGCCGGCGTCACCAGCTCGACCGGCCCGCGCCACAGCGCCGCGTGGTGGGCCGCATCGCCGCGCAGGCTCTCGCGCGGCACCAGCAGGGCCACGCGCACCGGCCAGTCGGCTTCGGCCAGGCGCCGCGCGGCGACGAAGCCGTCACCGCCGTTGCTGCCGGGGCCGCACAGCACCAGCACGGGCCGTGGCGCCCAGCGCTCCATGATGGCCTGCGCCACCGGGCGGCCGGCGTTTTCCATCAGCGCCACGCCGGCGATGCCGCAGGCCACGGTCCAGCGGTCCGCCAGCGCCATCTGCACCGCGGTGAGCAGGGCCGTGCGGCAGTCCAGGGCGGCCGGTGCCACGTCGCTCAGGCGGCGACGCCGGCCTTGGGCTTGGGGAAGTCGGCGGCGCGCGCCACGGCCTCGCCGGCGCTGAAGTCCTTGCGCAACTCGTCGAGCTTGGCCATCGCGCCCTCGAAGGCGTCGTTGCCGAGCAGCAGGTGGTGCGGCGGCGTGCCCGACGCCACGGCCTTGATGATGGCCTTGACCGCGCGCACCGGGTCGCCCGGCTGCTTGCCGGACGAGGCGCGCACCGCCAGACGCACGTTGCCGGCGGTGGCCATGTAGTCGTCGATCTGGTGCGCGCTTTCGTGGGCCGAGCGCCCGGCCCAGTCGGTGCGAAAGCCGCTGGGTTCGACCACCATGACGTGGATGCCCAGCGGCCCCACTTCCTGCCGCAGGGCCTCAGACAGGCCTTCGACGGCGAACTTGGTGGCGTTGTACTGCCCCAGCGCCGGCATGCCGCGCAGGCCGGCCAGCGACGCCAGGTTGACGATGCAGCCGCTGCGGCGCTTGCGCATGCCGGGCAGCACGGCCTGGACCATGGCGGTGAGGCCGAAGACATTGACCTCGAACATCTTGCGCACCTCGGCCGGCTCGCCTTCCTCGATGGCGGCGAAGTAGCCGATGCCGGCGTTGTTCACCAGCACGTCGATGCCGCCGAAGCGGGCTTGCGCCGCCTGCACGGCGGCCGCCACCTGGTCGGGCTGGGTGACGTCGAGCTTGAGCACCAGCACGTTGTCGGTCGCGCCATAGCC
>CAIWPS010000553.1 GCA_903914615.1 uncultured beta proteobacterium
AGTTCACCGGCGGGTCGGTGAGCATCCATTTCGCGTAGTCGGCCTCGTGCCTGGCCGGCTCGGCGGCGAACAGGCGGGTGTAGAAGCCGACGCTCTGCGCGAGGTCGGTGACGTGGATGTGGACATGGAAGCGTTTCATGGGTGGCTCCTTCGGTGGGGGGTCAGCAGGCGCTGCGGCGCTTGGCCGCGGCGGGCCGGCAACTGCTGCCCTGGCAGCAGTGCGCGGTGAGGTAGTCCAGCAAGGCGTTCATGGACGCCAGCGCCGGCTTGTAGATGAGGTTGCGGCCTTCGCGCTCCTGCGTCACCAGGCCGGCGTGCACCAGTTCCTTGAGGTGGAAGGACAGCGTCGACCCGGGCACGTCGAGCATGGCCGTGATGGCGCCCGGCGTCAGGCCTTCGGGCGCGGCGCCGACGAGGGCGCGGAAGACGCGCAGGCGCATGGCCTGGGCGAGCGCGGCCAGCTGGGTAACGGCAGTTTTCTCTTCCATGATTCGACTATGTTGGAAATATAAATCGGTGTCAAGTGCCAGCCGACGCTATCGTGCAGGCGATGCCACCGACCGCTACCACCCCAGTCCCCGCGCGGGCTGACGACGCGCCCTTCAGCGCCGCCGATGTCCGCGCCCTCGTCGCCGTGCTGCTGGCGGTGGCGCTGGCCTCGCTGGACACCGCCATCGCCAACATTGCGCTGCCGGCCATCGCCGCCGACCTGCATGCCCAGCCGGCTGCCTCCGTGTGGGTGGTCAACGCCTACCAGGTGGCGGTGCTAGCCGTGCTGCTGCCCTTCGCGGCGCTGGGCGACCTCGTCGGGCCGCGGCGCATCTACCTCGGCGGCCTGGCCTTCTTCACCGCCGCCTCGCTGGCCTGCGCGCTGGCGCCGACGCTGGCGCTGCTGGCGGCGGCGCGCGCGCTGCAGGGCATCGGCGCGGGCGCGCTGATGAGCGTGAACATCGCCCTCATCCGCCTCATCTACCCGCCGGCGCGGCTGGGTCGCGGCGTCGGGCTCAACGCGCTGGTGGTGGGCGTGTCGTTCGCGGTCGGGCCTTCGCTGGCTTCGCTGGTGCTCTCGCTCGGCAGCTGGCCCTGGCTGTTCGCCATCAACGTGCCGCTCGGGCTGCTGTCGCTGGTTTTCGCCTGGCCGGCGCTGCCGCGGCAGGCGCGCCGCGGCCACGGCTTCGACCCCACCACGGCGCTGCTCACGGCGGCCACCTTCGCCGGCCTCATCGGCGCCCTGGGCGCGGCGGCGCAGCGCGAAGGGGCCTGGCATGTGGGGCTGCCGCTGGCGGCCTCGCTGGTCTGCGGCGCGCTGCTGCTGCACCGCCAGGCCGGCCATCCGGCGCCGATGCTGCCGGTGGACCTGCTGCGGCGGCCGATGTTCGCCCTCTCGGTGGCCACAGGGCTGGCCTCCTTCGCGACGCAGGGCCTGGCCTTCGTCTCGCTGCCTTTCTATTTCGAGGACCAGCTGCACCGCAGCGCCATCGACACCGGCTGGCTGATGACGCCGTGGCCGGTGGTGGTGGCCCTGGTGGCGCCGCTGGCCGGCCGGCTGTCGGACCGCTACCCGCCGGGGCTGCTGGGCGGCATCGGCCTTGCGCTGCTGGGCGTGGGCATGGCCGCCATGGCTACGCTCGGCCCTGCGGCCAGCGGGCTGGCGATCGCCTGGCGCATGGCCGTCTGCGGGCTGGGCTTCGGCTTCTTCCAGTCGCCCAACCTGCGCGCGCTGATGGCCAGCGCACCGCCCGAACGCAGCGGCGGCGCCAGCGGCATGATCGCGGTCACGCGCCTGACCGGCCAGGCCACGGGCGCGGCGCTGGTGGCGCTGTGCTTCGGCCTTGCCGGCAGCAGCGGGTCGATGTGGGCTCTGGCCTTGGGCGCGGCCTTCGCGGCAGTGGCCTCGGTGGCCAGCTTCGCGCGTTTGCGGCTGGCCTGATCTGGCGCAGCCGCGGCCACGCGGCGCCGTGCTACGGTGGCTTTCCGTCCGCAACCTGCTTTGGAAAGCCCTTTCATGCGCGTCGCCGTCTTCAGCACCCGCCCCTACGACCGCGACGCCCTGTCACGCGCCAATGCCGCGCAGCAGCGCCATGACTTCGTCTTCCTCGAGCCGCGGCTGGACCTGAGCACGGCCGCGCTGGCCGCCGGTGCCGACGCCGTCTGCGCCTTCGTCAACGACCACCTCGACGCGGCCGTGCTGGCGGCGCTGCAGGCCGCCGGCGTGGGCCTCGTGGTGCTGCGCTGCGCCGGCTTCAACCATGTCGACCTGGCGGCGGCGGCGCGGCTCTCGATCGAGGTCGGCCGCGTGCCTGAGTATTCGCCGCATGCGGTGGCCGAGTACACGATGGCGCTGGCGCTCACGCTCAACCGCAAGATCCACCGTGCCTACGCCCGCACGCGCGAAGGCAATTTCGAGCTCGACGGGCTGCTCGGCTTCGACCTTCACGGCCGCACCGTGGGCGTGGTCGGCACGGGCAAGATCGGCGAATGCTTCGCGCGCATCGCGGCCGGCTTCGGCTGCCGGCTGCTGGCCTTCGACCCGCGCCCCAATGCGGCCGTGCAGGCGCTGGGCGCGCGCTACGTGACGCTGGCCGAACTGCTGGCCGGCAGCGACATCGTCAGCCTGCACTGCCCGCTGACGCCGCAGACGCACCACCTCATCGACGCCGCCGCGCTGGCCGGCCTGAAGCCTGGCGCCATGCTCATCAACACCAGCCGCGGCGCGGTCGTCGACACCCCCGCGCTGATCGAGGCGCTGAAGGCCGGCACGCTGGGCGCGCTGGGCCTGGACGTCTACGAGGAAGAGGGCGACCTCTTCTTCCGCGACCTCAGCGACGAGGTCATCCACGACGACACCTTCGCGCGCCTGCTGACGCTGCCCAACGTCGTCGTCACCGGCCACCAGGCCTTCTTCACCGAAGACGCGCTGGCCGCCATCGCCGCCGTCACGCTGGCCAACCTCGACGCCTTCGCGCGCGACGGCCGGCCGGTGCACAAGGTGTCGGTCGAGCGCATCGTCTGAAGCCGCACCGGGTCTTCCCGCGTGCCGCGGCGGCTTCAGAACTGCAGCCCCATGCCCAGGTCCAGCCGCGTGAAGTCGGTGTTGACCTTGAAGCGCTGGAAGTCGATCTTGAACACCACATTGGGGTTCAGGTAGAAGTTCGCGCCCAGCGTCGTCACCGTGTCGCGCGGCTGGGCGAAGTATTCCAGCGTCGTCGGCGCCGAAGGATTGGGCACCGGCGCCGTGGGCGTGGCGGCGTAGCCCGGCGCGATGCCGTCGTAGCGCGCGCCCAGGTCGTACTTCTCCCAGCGCGCGAAGGGCGCCAGCCGCATGCCCTGGCCCTGCCAGAGCTGGTAGGCCGCCTGCACGTAGCCGCCGTCGAAGCGCGTCGGCATCGGGTTGGCGGTGCCGGGGAAGAGGGCATTGGCGGCGCCTGCGTTGCCGATGCTGCCGCGGGCGTACAGCGCCTGCAGGTCCCACTTGCCGGGCTGCCAGCGCGCATGCGTCTCCCACAGCGTCACGCGCTGGCTGCCGATGTTGACGTCGGCCGGCACCGCCTGCCCGCTGAACACCGTGCCGCCCAGCGTCAGCCCCGGCATGCCGCGCCAGTTCAGCGCCGCGTATTGCGAGAGGTGGCGCGCGTTGGCCAGCGCCAGTTCCTGGTGCGTGGCCTGCATCGGCGCGACGCCGCTGTTGATGAGGCCCAGCGCCGACGTGTACAGCGGTGCCTCGGGCGTGAAGTTCCACTTCGACAGGTCCAGGCCGGTGGTCAGGCCGATGTTCCAGTCCAGGCCGATGTCGGTGCTGCCGAACAGCGACAGGCCGCCTTCGCGCCAGGTGCTGGGGATGATCAGCGTCTCGACGAAGTTGCGCTGCACGCCGTAGAAGTTCGTCGGCTCGTGGCTCTCGTTGAGGAAGCCGGCCGGGATCAGGAACAGGCCGGCGCGCGCGCCCAGGCGGTCGCTGAAGTTGTGCTCGACGTAGAACTGCTCGAGCTCCATCTCGCCCGGGTCGTCGGCCGAGGCCACGGCGTGCTCGACCTCGTATTCGGAGTTGAAGCGCGTCTTGTCGTCGAAGCGGTAGCCGATGCCGAAGACCGCGCGCGCCAGGTCGGCCTGGGTCTGGTCGGGGCGGTGCACCGGCGCGGCGTAGTAGACCTCGCCGTAGCCCCACAGCGAGAGGCGGTTCCAGGCCTCGCTGCGCGCGGTCTGCGCGGCCAGCTGCTGGGCGGCGTCGTTGGCGGTCTGCAGCGCGGCCTGGGCCGTCTGCTGGGCCGCCTGGGCGGTGTTCTGTGCCGTGGCCAGCGCGCTGGCCTGTGCGGCGGCTGTCGCCGCCTGCTGCGTCTGCATCTGCATCTGCGGCTGGCGCGTGTCGGCGGCGCTGGCCTGCTGACGCATCTCCTGCAGCAGTTGCCTCATTTCGGCCATCTGGCGCTGCAGTTCGCCGACCGATGTCGCCAGAGCCTGGTTCTGGTCCTCGAGACGGCGGATGGTCGCGGCAGTGTCGGCGGCAGGCGCCGCCTGGGCCGCGCCACATGCCAGCACGGCGGCGCCGATCGCCAGGGCGGCACAGGCGCGGCCGCTGCGTTGCAAGAGGGAGGTGGGCATGGCGGGGCTTCCGTGGGCGAGGGTGGAGTTCATTGCGAAGCCGCGGCGGCGGCCTGCAGGCATTGCGGCTGCGTCGCGTAGACGGCGGCGTGTGCGGGGTCGTAGCCGTCGGTCAGCGTGCACAGGAAGACGACCAGCAGGTTGATCTCGGCGGCCGTCAGCGTCGGCGCCAGGCGCGGGTTGTAGGGCAGCTCGGCGACGTTGATGCTGG
>CAIWPS010000554.1 GCA_903914615.1 uncultured beta proteobacterium
CGCGCACGCGCGCCAACATCGACCGCTTCGGCCTGCAAGGGCTGCTCGACCCGGCGCGCATGGCCGTCCTGCCGCCTCAGGGCTACCTGGAGATGGTCGGCCTGATGCAGGGTGCCACGCTCGTGCTCACCGATTCCGGTGGCCTGCAGGAAGAGACCACGGCACTGGGCGTGCCCTGCCTGACGCTGCGCGAGAACACCGAGCGGCCGATCACCGTGGAGCAGGGCACCAACACCATGGTCGGCCGCGACCTGCAGGCCATCCGCGACGGCGTGGCCGAGATCCTGGCCGGGCGCGGCAAGCGCGGGCGCGTGCCCGAGCTGTGGGACGGCCACGCCGCCGACCGCATCGCCGCCGACCTCCATGCCTGGCTGCTGGCGGGGGCGCCCTGAGCATGCTGGCACCGGCCATCACCAACGCGCTGACGATCGACGTCGAGGACTACTTCCAGGTCTCGGCCTTCGCGCCCTACATCCGCCGCGAGGACTGGGACGCGCGCGAATGCCGCATCGAACGCAACGTCGGCCGCATCCTGGACATGCTGGCCGCGCGCCAGACCCAGGCCACCTTCTTCACCCTGGGCTGGATCGCCGAGCGCTACCCGCAGCTGGTGCGCCGCATCGTCGCCGAAGGCCACGAGCTGGCGAGCCACGGCTACGGCCACCAGCGCGCCAGCGACCTGAGCCGCGCCGAATTCACGCAGGACGTCACGCGCGCCAAGCAGCTGCTGGAAGACCTGGCCGGCGCGCCTGTGCTGGGCTACCGCGCGCCCAGCTTTTCCATCGGTACCGCCAACCTCTGGGCGTTCGACGCGCTGGCCCAGGCCGGCTACCGCTACAGCAGCAGCATCTACCCCATCAAGCACGACCACTACGGCATGCCCGATTCGCCGCGCTTCGCCTACCGCGTCGCCAGCGGCATGCTGGAGATCCCGGTGACGACGCTGCGCATGATGAACCGCAACCTGCCTTCCAGCGGCGGCGGCTACTTCCGGCTGCTGCCCTACGCGGTGTCGCGCTGGATGCTGCAGCAGGTGAACCGGCAGGACCGCGAGGCGGCGATCTTCTACTTCCACCCCTGGGAGATCGACGCCGGCCAGCCGCGCATTCCCGGCATCGACGCCAAGACGCGCTTTCGCCACTACCTGAACCTCGCCCGCATGGAAAGCCGCCTGCACAGCCTGCTGGCCGACTTCCGATGGGGGCGCATGGACCGCATCTTCCTGGCCCGCGACGCGGTGCCTGCCTGAGGCCCGCGATGCCGACGATCGAACGTCTCGCCCCCGCAGACGTCCGCGGGGCTGCCCTGTGGGACGCCTTCGTGCTGGCCTGCCCGCAGGCCACCTTCTTCCACCGCGCCGGCTGGCAGCGCATCCTGCGCGAGGTCTTCCGCCACGACACGCATTACCTGCTGGCGCGTACCGACGGCCGCATCACCGGCGTGCTGCCACTGGCGCACGTGAAGAGCTGGCTCTTCGGCAATGCGCTGACCAGCCTGCCGTTTGCCGTCTACGGCGGAGTGGCGGCCGAGGACGAGGCCAGCGCGCAGGCGCTGGAGCATGAAGCGCAGGCGCTGGCGAAGCAGCTCGCCGTGCCGCACCTGGAACTGCGCCACACGGCGCGCCGCCACGCCGACTGGCCGGAGCAGGACCTGTACGTCACCTTCCGCAAGGAACTGCTGCCGGACGAGGAAGCCAACATGCTGGCCATCCCTCGCAAGCAGCGCGCGATGGTGCGCAAGGGCATCAAGAACGGGCTGAAGAGCGAGATCGACGCCGGCGTCGAGCGCTTCTTCGCCCTCTATGCCGACAACGTCCACCGCCACGGCACGCCGGCGCTGCCCAGGCGCTACTTCACGGAGCTGCAGCGCGAGTTCGGTGCCGACGTCGAAGTGCTCACCGTCACCGACGCGCAAGGCCGCGTGCTGTCGTCGGTGCTGAGTTTCTATTTCCGTGACGAAGTGCTGCCCTACTACGCCGGTGACGACGAGGCCGCCCGTCACCTGGCCGCCAACGATTTCAAATACTGGGAGCTGATGCGGCGCTCGTGCGCGCGGGGCCTGAAGGTGTTCGACTACGGCCGCAGCAAGCAGGGCACGGGGTCCTTCGCCTTCAAGAAGAACTGGGGCTTCGAGCCGCAGCCGCTGCACTACGAATACCGGCTCTACCAACGCGACACCGTGCCCCAGAACAACCCCGCCAACGCCAAGTACCAGCTCATGATCAAGACCTGGCGCAAGCTGCCGCTCGGGTTGGCGAACTGGCGGGGGCCGTTCGTGGTTCGCAGCCTGGGCTGAGGCGGCGTGGCGACGATCCTCTACCTGGTCCACCGCCTGCCCTACCCGCCGGACAAGGGCGAGAAGGCACGTGCCTTCCACATGCTCAAGCATCTGCGCGCGAAGCACCGCGTGCTGCTGGGCACGTTCGTGGACAACCCCGAGGACGAGCAGCACGTGGGCACCGTGCGCGCGATGTGCGACGACATGTACGCGGCGCGCCTGCATCCGCGCCGGGCCCGCTTGGCGAGCCTGCGCGGGCTGCTGAGCGATCAGGCGCTCACGCTGCCTTATTACCACGACGCAGGGCTGGCCGACTGGGTGCGCCAGCAGACGGCTGCCGCGTCCTTCGATGCGACCCTGGTGTTCTCGTCCTGCATGGCGCAGTACAGCCAGACGCTGGATCCGCAGCGCGTGCTGGTGGACTTCGTCGACGTCGATTCGGCCAAATGGTCCGAGTACGCCGTCAGGCACTCCTGGCCGATGTCATGGCTGTATCGGCGTGAAGGTGTCAAGTTGCTGGGCTGGGAGCGCGAGGTCGCTCAGCGGGCCCGCCATTCCTTCTTCGTCACCGACAAGGAAGCCGAGCTCTTCCACCGCCTGGCCCCGGAAAGCCAGGAGCGGGTCACGGGCATGTACATGGGCGTGGACTGCGAGTTCTACTCGCCGCAGGCCGACCGGACCACGCCTTTTGCCGCCGACGAAGTGCCGATCGTCTTCACGGGCTCGATGGACTACTGGCCCAACGTCGACGCCGTGGTCTGGTTCGCACAGGAGGTCATGCCGCTGCTGCGCCACAACCACCCCCGTGCGCGCTTTTACATCGTCGGCCGCAATCCGGCGCCGGCCGTCCAGGCCCTGGCAGGCGATGCCGTTGTCGTGACAGGCACCGTGCCCGATGTGCGTCCTTTCGTGCAGCACGCTGCCATCGTCGTCGCACCCTTGCGACTGGCCAGAG
The DNA here is from genome assembly GCA_903914615.1 of uncultured beta proteobacterium. Classification (GTDB taxonomy): domain Bacteria; phylum Pseudomonadota; class Gammaproteobacteria; order Burkholderiales; family Burkholderiaceae_C; genus Rubrivivax. Next base: position 3,233 of record CAIWPS010000554.1, read on the forward strand.
GCATTCAGACCAAGGTTCTCGAGGCGCTGGCCATGGGCCGGCCCGTGGTGGCTGCAGAGTCATGCGCAGGGGCACTTCGCGCGCAGCACGGCATCGATCTGATCGCAGCGACGACCGTCGAAGACTACGTGCAGGGTGTCCAGCAACTGCTGGGCAACCCCGAAGCTGCCGACCGTCTGGGCCAGGCAGCGCGCCGATTTGTACAGCAGCACTACGAATGGGCGGCGCATCTGGCGCAACTGGACCAACAACTCGACCGAGTGCTGGCGCCGGCGGCCATGCCTGTCTTGAGCGCCGCATGAAGCTCGCCGAGTCCACCCTCTCGCCCGCAGCGCTGCGTCGGCTCGCACCGTGGCTGCTACTGGCTGCCGCAGTGCTGCTGATCTTCCACGACACCGCTGCCCAGATGGTTGGCATCTGGATCAGGTCTGAAACCTTCGCCCATGCCTTCCTGGTGCCGCTGATCGTGGTCTGGCTAGTCTGGCGCCGACGCGCCGAGCTGGCGCGCTTGCAGCCACGTCCGGCGCCCTGGCTGCTGCTGCCCATCGCGGCGGTCTGCGTGATGTGGCTGATGGGCACGCTGGTGGGGGTCAACACGGCGCCGCAGCTGGCCCTGGTGACCTTGGTGGTGCTCTCGGTGCCCGCACTTTTCGGCCTCGAAGTGGCGCGGGCGATCACGTTCCCGCTGCTGTTCCTTTTCTTCGCCGTGCCCATGGGCGAATTCCTGGTGCCCGGCCTGGTGCAGTGGACGGCTGACTTCACCGTGCAGGCCTTGCAGGCCAGCGGCGTGCCGGTGTACCGAGAGGGCAACCAGTTCGTGATTCCCACCGGATCTTGGTCGGTCGTAGAAGCTTGCAGCGGCATTCGTTACCTGATCGCGTCATTCATGGTCGGCACTCTGTTCGCCTACCTGAACTACCACTCGCCGCGGCGGCGCGCGGTCTTCATGCTCGTCTCGCTGCTGGTGCCGCTGATCGCGAACTGGCTGCGCGCCTACATGATCGTCATGCTGGGCCACCTCTCGGGCAACAGGCTGGCCGCGGGCGTGGATCACATCATCTACGGCTGGGTCTTTTTCGGTCTCGTCATCGGGGTCATGTTCATGATCGGCGCCCGCTGGGCGCAGGCCGACCTGCCCTTGGCGCCCGAAGTGGCGGCACCAGCGGCGCGGGCCAGCTCGGCGGCGGCGCAGCGCGGTGTCTGGATCGTCGGCATGGGCATGGTGGGCCTGATGCTGACCATCCAGATAGCCTTCGCGCGTCTGGACCACGACCATGAAGTCTCTGCGCCGCCGCTAAGCCTGCCCGACACCTGGGCCGGCGCGACGGCGGTGAGTGCAGACGGCAAGTCGCTGAGCAGCTGGCAGCCCGGCTACGACAACCCGCGCACGGTGGCGCGGCGGGACTACCGCGCCGGCGAAGACGACTTTGGGGTCTGGGTCGGCTACTACCGCGACCAGGGCTACGAACACAAGCTCGTCAGCTCCACCCATGACATGGTGGCGACGAGCAAGGAGAACCCCTGGTCGCAGACCAGCTGGGGCCTGCGCATCCTGCCCATGGCGCCAGCGCCTGTCGCGGTACGCACTGGCGACCTGCGCGGATCTGCCTCGCCCGACGCACCGCTGGCGCAGAGGCTGCGCGTCTGGCAGGTCTACTGGGTCGGCGGCCGCTTCATGACGGACGACGTCCATGTCAGGCTGCAACTGGCCTGGAACCGCCTGCTGGGCCGCGGCGACGACAGCGCCGTCATCTTCGTCTTCACGCCCCTGCCGACGACGCCGGACAAGGCTGCCACCGAGCTTGCCGACCGCAAGCTCGAGCGCTTTACCGCCGGTGCGCTGCCGCAGCTGGCCCAGCTGCTGGCCCATGCCAGCCGTGCGCCCTGAGGCCACGCCACCGGCACCACCTCTTCAACCCCAACCCAAGCGCAACACCATGAACACCCTGGCTGTAATCGGACTCGGCTATGTGGGCCTGCCCCTGGTCGTCGAATTCGGCAAGCAGATGCGCACCATCGGCTTCGACATCGCCACCCGCAAGGTGCAGGCCTGCCAGCGCGGTACCGACCCTTCGCGCGAGCTCAGCGACGCCGAGGTGCAGGCTGC
>CAIWPS010000555.1 GCA_903914615.1 uncultured beta proteobacterium
CGGCTACACGCTGCAGGACATCGACAACTGGGCCAATCTGATGGCGCGCTCGATACGCGCTGCGGGCGGACGGCCCGGCGACATGGTGCATGTGGCCTACGGCTACGGCATGTTCACCGGCGGCCTGGGCGCGCACTACGGCGCCGAGCGGCTGGGCTGCACGGTGGTGCCGATGGGCGGCGGCCAGACCGAGAAGCAGGTGCAGCTGATCGAGGACTTCAGGCCCGACCTCATCATGGTCACGCCCAGCTACATGCAGGTCATCGTCGAGGAGTTCCGCCGCCAGGGCAAGGACCCGCGCGCGATGTCGATCAGCATCGGCATCTTCGGCGCCGAGCCCTGGACGGAAGCGATGCGGCGCGACATCGAGGCCAGCGCCGCCATTGACGCCGTCGACATTTACGGCTTGAGCGAAGTGATGGGCCCGGGTGTCGCCAACGAGTGCATCGAGAGCAAGGACGGCCCGGTGATCTGGGAGGACCATTTCTACCCCGAGATCATCGACCCCGAGACCGGCGAGGTGCTTGCGGAAGGCAGCGAAGGCGAGCTCGTCTTCACCACGCTGACCAAGGAAGCGCTGCCCGTCATCCGCTACCGCACCCGCGACCTGACGCGGCTGCTGCCGCCCACGGCGCGCAGCATGCGGCGCATGGGCAAGATCGTCGGGCGCAGCGACGACATGCTGATCATCCGCGGCGTCAACCTGTTCCCGACGCAGATCGAGGAACTGGTGCTGCAGCAGGGCGACCTGTCGGGCCAGTACCAGCTGGTGGTGACGCGCGAGCACCTGCTCGACGAGGTGACGGTGCGCTGCGAGCTCACCCCCGAGCACCGCGATGCCGACCGCGACGCCATCGGCCACGAACTGCAGCACCGCATCAAGACGCTGGTGGGCGTGAGCACGCGGGTCGATGTCGGGCTGCCCGATTCGATCGAGCGCACGCTGGTCGGCAAGGCGCGGCGCGTGATCGATCAACGGCCGAAGTGAAGGAACAGGCATGTACACGCAAGCGATGGACATCGGCCCCAGGGAAGAACGCGCGGCGCTGCGCTCGGCCGAGGAGGCGCAGCTGGAAGCAGGCTTCGACGCCCGCATCGACGCCGGCAGTTTCATCGAGGCCAAGGACTGGATGCCGGCCCATTACCGCAAGACGCTGGTGCGCCAGATCAGCCAGCACGCGCACAGCGAGATCGTCGGCATGCTGCCCGAGGGCAACTGGGTCACGCGCGCGCCGACGCTCAAGCGCAAGGCCATCCTGCTGGCCAAGATCCAGGACGAAGGCGGCCACGGCCTGTACCTGTACGCGGCGGCCGAGACCCTGGGCACCAGCCGCGACGAGATGCTGGCCGCGCTGCACGGTGGCAAGGCCAAGTACAGCAGCATCTTCAACTACCCGACGCTGAGCTGGGCCGACATCGGTGTCATCGGCTGGCTGGTCGACGGCGCGGCGATCATGAACCAGGTGCCGCTGACGCGCTGCAGCTACGCGCCCTATGCGCGCGCCATGGTGCGCATCTGCCGCGAGGAAAGCTTCCACCAGCGCCAGGGCTACGACGCGCTGCTGGCGATGATGCGCGAGGGCACGCCGGCGCAGCATGAGATGGTGCAGGACGCGGTGAACCGCTGGTGGTGGCCCAGCCTGATGATGTTCGGCCCGCCCGACGCCGCCAGCCCGAACAGCGCGCAGAGCATGCGCTGGGGCATCAAGCGGCTGTCCAACGACGAGCTGCGGCAGAAGTTCGTCGACGCCTGCGTGCCGCAGGCGCAGGTGCTGGGCGTGACGCTGCCCGACCCGTTGCTGAAGTGGAACGAGGCGCGCGGCCAGCACGATTTCGGGCCCATCGACTGGGACGAATTCTGGCGCGTCGTCGGCGGCGACGGCCCCTGCAACCGCGAGCGCCTGGCGGCGCGCGTGCGCGCCTGGGACGAGGGCGCCTGGGTGCGCGAGGCGGCGCTCGCGCATGCGCACAAGCAGGCGCTGAAGGAGAAGGCGGCATGAGTGACTCGCAACATGAGTGGCCCCTGTTTGAAGTCTTCGTCCGCCCCAAGGCCGGCCTGGACCACAAGCACTGCGGCAGCCTGCATGCCGCCGACGCGAAGATGGCGGTGCAGATGGCGCGCGAGGTCTACGCGCGCCGCCAGGAAGGCGTGAGCCTGTGGGTCGTGCGCAGCAGCGACATCACCGCCAGCGACCCCGGCGACAAGGACATGTACTTCGACCCGATGGAGGACAAGGTCTACCGCCACCCCAGCTTCTACGAGCTGCCCGATGCCGTGAACCACATGTGAGGCCGGCGCCATGACCCCTGCCACCGCCGAGTCGATCCGCCTGCAGCTCACGCCGGCGCTGCAGTACCTGCTGCGCATCGCCGACACCGCGCTTATCCACGCCCAGCGCCTGGCCGAGTGGTGCGGCCACGGGCCGGTGCTGGAAGAGGACATCGCGCTGACCAACATGGCGCTGGACCTGCTGGGCCAGGCGCGCAGCCTGCTGGCCCACGCCGGGCAGATCGAAGGGCAGGGCTGCGACGAAGACCAGCTGGCCTTCCTGCGCGAAGAGCGCCAGTACTTCAACCTGACGCTGGCCGAGCAGCCGATGCGCCGCAGCAGCGCCCACAGCCCGGGCGGCGACTTCGCCGACACCGTGCTGCGCAACTTCCTGCTGGCCGCCTGGTTCCAGTTGCTGTGGCAGCGGCTGGCGGCTTCTTCCGACGCGACCCTGGCCGCCATCGCCGGCAAGGCCGTGAAGGAGGCGCGCTACCACCAGCAGCATGCCGGCGACTGGGTCGTGCGGTTGGGCGACGGCACCGATGAATCCGCCGCGCGGATGCGCGCCGCGCTGGTCCGCGCCTGGCCCTATACGCACGAGATGTTCACCGACGATGCCGTCGATGCCGAGGCCGCGCGCTGCGGCCTGGGCCCCGCGCGCAGCGCACTGCGCGATGCCTGGACAGCGGAAGTGCGGGCCGTGTTCGAGGCCGCGCAGCTGGCGCTGCCCGCGCCGACGACGTTCCTGAGCACCGGCACCCAGGGCCGCCACAGCGAACACCTGGGCTTCATGCTGGCCGAGATGCAGTCGCTGCAGCGGCAGTTCCCGGGCGGGCGCTGGTGATGGTTGCTGCCGGCAGCCGACTCGAAGCCGCCTGGGCCGCGCTGGCCCTGGTGCCCGACCCCGAGGTGCCGGCGCTGTCGGTGTGCGACCTGGGCATCGTGCGCGAGGTTCAGGCCGACGAGGCTGGCACGCAGGTCGTCCTCACCCCCACCTACAGCGGCTGCCCGGCCACCGAGGTCATCGCGGCCAGCGTGCGCGAGGCGCTGATGGCCGCCGGCCTGGGCCCGGTGACGGTGACGCAGCGCCTGGCCCCGGCCTGGACGACGGACTGGATGAGCGAAGCCGGCAGAAGCAAGCTGCGCGACTACGGCATCGCGCCGCCGGACGCTTGCGCCTCGGGCACCCAGACCATCCGCATCCGCCCGCGCCAGCTCGCCTGCCCGCGTTGCGGCAGCACCGAGACCGAGCGCCTGTCGGCCTTCGGCTCCACCGCCTGCAAGGCCCTGCACCGCTGCCTGGCCTGCCGCGAACCCTTCGAGCATTTCAAGCCGATATGACCGGTCTGCATTTCCACCTGCTGCGCGTGCGCGCCGTGCAGACCGACGGCAACGATGCGCGGCTCGTCACCTTCGACGTGCCCGAGGCCCTGCGCGAGACCTTTACCTTCAGCGCCGGCCAGTACCTGACGCTGCGCCATGGCGACCTGCGTCGCAGCTATTCGATCTGCGCCGCCCCGGGCGAGCCGCTGCGCGTGGGCGTGCGGCGCGTGCCGGGCGGGGCCTTTTCTTCCTGGCTGCACGAGCAGCTCAAGCCCGGCGACGAACTCGACGTGATGGAGCCGCAGGGCCGCTTCGGCGCCGCGCTCGCGGCGCGGCCGCGCCACGTCCTGGCGGTGGCCGGCGGCAGCGGCATCACGCCCATCCTGTCGATCCTGAAGTCCGTGCTCGAAGGCGACCCGGCGGCGCGCTGCACCCTGCTCTACGGCAACCGCAACGCCACCTCGACGATGTTCAAGGAAGAGCTGGAAGACCTGAAGAACCGCCACCTCTCGCGGCTGGCCCTGCACGCGGTGTTCTCCCGCGAAGGCGTGGAGACGCCGCTGCACGCGGGGCGCCTGGATGCCGACAAGGTGGCCACCTTTCTGCGCCTGGCCGGCCCGGTGGACGAGGCCTTCGTCTGCGGCCCGCATGCGATGAACGACGAGGTCGAGGCGGCCCTGCGCGCGGCTGGCATCGCGCCCGCGCACATCCACGTCGAGCGCTTTGGCATCCCGCCGGCGGCGGAAGACGCAGCCCTGCACGCACCGCGGCCGGGCGATGCCGGCCTGGCCCGAGTCACCATCGTCCGCGACGGCCTGCGGCGCGAGGTCGAATTCCTCTTGGGCGACGAAAGCATCCTGGCCGCCGCGGCGCGCGCCGGGCTGGACGTGCCGTATTCCTGCCGCTCGGGCGTTTGCGCCACCTGCCGCGCCAAGGTGCTGGAAGGCCAGGTGCGCATGGACCGCAACTTCGCGCTCGAGCCCGCCGACCTTGCCGCCGGCTACGTCCTCACCTGCCAGGCTCACCCGCTGACCGAGCGCGTGGTGCTGTCCTTCGACGAGCGCTAGCGGCGTGGCCCGTGCCCGCGCCGCCGGCTGGGAAGACCAGCGCGAGCAGATCCTGGCCGCCGCGGCGCAGTGCTTCGCCACCCGCGGCTACACGGCGACGACGATGAACGAGGTCGCGGCGGCCTGCGGCGTCAGCAAGGCCACGCTCTACCACTACGTGCGCGACAAGCATGGCCTGCTGGCGCAGATCACGGCCGGCCATGTGTCGCGGCTGGAAGCGCAGGTGCAGGCCGTGGGCGCGCAGCGGCTGGCGCCCGAGGCGCACCTGCGCGCGCTCATCGCGCGTTTCATGCATGCCTACGCCGGCGCGCGCCACGCCCACCGCGTGCTGACCGAGGACGTGAAGTTCCTGCAGCCCGGCCCGCTGCAGGAGGTGCTGGCCGGCCAGCGCCGCGTCGTCGCCGCCTATGCCGACGCCGTCGCGGCGCTGCGGCCGGAACTGCGCGGCGCGGCGCTGCACAAGCCGCTGGCGATGCTGCTCTTCGGCATGATCAACTGGACCTTCACCTGGCTGCGCGACGACGGCGCCCTGACGCACGACAGCCTGGCGCCGCTGGTGGCCGAGCTCTTCCTGGGCGGCCTGCCTGCCGTTGCGGCGCCAGCCTGAGCGGCCGGTCAGCAGGGCCGCTGCAGCGGCACGCCGGCCGGACGGCGTTGCCAGGCGATGCCTGCCGCGGGCTGCGGCTGCACGGCGTGCCCGCCTTGCGCCAGGGCCCAACCCTCGGTGGCCTGCTCCCTGGCGTGACTGAGCGTGCGCACGCCGGCCAGGCCGTGCTGTGCGGCACGCTCCAGCAGTTCTGCGGTGGCGGTCTCGCCCAGGCTCAGCACGAAATGCTGCCAGCGCCGCTGCACGCGTTCGTGCAGCCAGGCGTCTTCCAGGGCCAGCCGCACGGCGCCCGGCGCGGTGTCGGCTTCCAGCACGCGCGGCGCGAGTGCGCCGATGAACAGGTGGTAGTCGGTCCGCAAGGTGTGCCCGGGCAGCAGCCCGGCGATGGCGCGGGTGCGCGCGCTCCAGCCCGGCGCGGCGAACTGCATCGTCAGCAGCGCCTGCAGGCCCTGTGGCGCATTCAGCAGGCGCACGCGGTTGGGCGGCAGAACGGCCAGTGGCAGCCGCGCCGCCTCGTGGAAGGGCAGCGGCGTGGCAAAGGCGCGCAGCGCCGCCAGCCGCCACCAAACGCCGGCGTCCAGGCCGTGCACGGGTTCGCCACCGGCCTGCGCGCGGTGGGCGCGGCGCAGCGCTTCCAGCACGTCCACCCCGGCGCGGGCCTGCACCGCGCGCTGGCTCAGCAGGGCCAGGTTGCCCGCGGCGTAGCCGGCCTGGGGGTTCAGGCGTTCGACCACCGCGGCGTCGGGCTGGCCTGGCGAGCCGCCCAGCGGCGTTCGCAGCACCGCACAGCGGTCGGTATGCAGCTGGGCCAGGTAGTGCGCAGTCACCTGCTGGTTCTCGTAGGCGATGCCCAGCCGCCAGGCCTGCGTGCGCAGCGCCAGCCACTGCCGGGTCGCGCGCTGCGTGGGCAGCGTGCGGCGGCCGAAGACGGCGCGGCCCGCGCGCCAGCCCTGGCCGATGGGGGTGCCTTCCAGCAGCAGCCCGGCGGGCGGCACCAGGCCGTGGTGGGCATGGTCCCAGCCGATGTCGAAGCCCGTGCGGTCGATGGCGTCGGCGGGCAGGGCGGGGCGGTCGAGTTCGAGGCAGGCCTGGTTCATCTTCGTCTCCAGCGGTGCCGGGCCCCATGCCCGGCGTGTCGAGACAGTGTCCAGGCTCACTGGCTCATGGCGTGAGCCAGTGCCGGACAATTTTCGCCCTCGCCGTCCCCTGCGCCAGCGGTGGCTAGCGTGCCGGCGTGCCCGAGACGGCGGCCGGCGACAGCAGGTGCCAGTCCAGCAGCGCGATGTAGCCGTCCTGGCAGGCGACGACCACCGACAGCGCGTAGGCGTGGACGACCAAGCCCGGCGCGTCCTGGTGCGCCTCCTGCCAGCCTGCGGCGCGGGCGACATGGACCACGACCCCGTTCACGCGGGCCAGGCATTCGAAGCGGCCGAAGGCCCGCACCTGGCGCAGGATCTGCTGCACCGGATGCGCGAAGTCGATGGTGCGTTCGGCCGCGCCCAGCATCAGCGGCGCATGCGTGCCGCTGGCCTGCGGCGTGGCGCCGGACCACAGCGCGTGGAAGTCCTGCGCCACGCGCCGTGCCAGCTGGCCGGCGGCGATCTGGGTGCGCAGGTCCAGCGTTTCATGCGTCTCCTCCGCGGCGACCTCGAAGGCCTGCTGGGCGAGGATGTCGCCGCTGTCGAACTCGCGGGCCAGCTTGTGGCAGCTCGCGCCCCATCGCGTGCTCTGCCCCATGAGGCCGTTGACCAGCGGGTAGGGCCCGCGGAAGTCGGGCAGCAGCGAAGGGTGGAAGTTGATGGCGTGCGGCAGGTGGCGCGCCCAGTCACCGATGCGCCACTGGTAGCTGGCCACCACCAGAACCTCGCAGCCGTCGTCCTGCAGATGCTGGAGGTCGCGCTCGTTCAGCCGCGACAGCTGGATGTCGATCTTCAGGCCACGTGCCCGTTCGATGACGGCCTGGTTGCGGAACAGGCGGCCGTCGGTCGGCACCGAGAAAAGCTTGATCGGTTCCCAGCCGGCGTTCAGCAAGGCCTCCAGCACCGTCATGTAGCGGTCGGAGCAGGTGATGGCAAATCGCATGAAGGGGCAGGGCGTCGCAGCGCGCACAACCCGGCGTTGACGCGCGGCGCACGATAGGCGGGCCGTGTTGCCCAGGCGCCTGCCCGTCAGTAAAGAACTGCCGCCCCTGCGCTGGACTACATTGGCCGGGCTGCCCCACCGCCCCCATGCACCCACCACCCCGCGCGCCCAGCGGCGACCCGCCCGCCGCGCCGCATGACGCCTTCGCCCATGCCGCGCTCGCGGCAGCCTGTCGTGCCGCCGGCGACGAGCTGGGCGCGCTGGCGCACGAGGTCGCGCAGCGCGCCCTGACGTCGCACCGCGCGGGCGCCATGGCGGCGGCCCTGGCCGACCTCGACACGGTGGCCACCGGCTACTTCATGAAGGGCGACCACCGGGCGGCGGCCTACTGGTACCGGCTGCTGCTGGCGCTCGACGCGAACCACGCCACGGCGCACCTGAACCTGGCGGCGATCCACGACGCGCAGGGCGAGCACGGCGAGGCTGCCCGCTGCCGCGCGCGCGCCTACGCGCTGCAGCGCGTGTTCGTCGAGCCCGTGGATGCGCCGCTGCGCCGACTGTTGATCCTGTGCGCCGGCGGGGCCGCGGCCAACGTGCCATTCGAAAGCCTGCTGGCCGGCAGCCGCACGCTGCGCATCAAGTACATCATCGACCGCGCGGACCGCGCCGAGGACGCGGCACTGCCGGCCTACGACGCCGTGTTCAACGCGATCGGTGACGCCGACGCCGCGGTGCCGCTGGCGCAGCGGCTACAGGACTTCGCCGCGGCCTGCGCGCGACCGCTGCTGAACGCGCCGGCGGCCGTGGCCCGCACGCAGCGCCAGCGCCTGGGCGAACTGCTCGGCGGCCTGGCCGATGTCCATGTCGCCCCGTGCGTGCGCCACGAGGCACCGGCCCCCGCCCTGTCCGCCCTGGGCGAACGCCTGGAAGCTGCCGGCCTGTCGCTGCCCGTGCTGGTGCGGCCCGCCGGCAGCCATGGCGGCCAGGGGCTGGTGCGCTGCGAAAGCCTGCAGGCCCTTCAAGCCGCGCAGGACGCTATCGGCGGGCCGCACTATCTCAGCGCCTTCGTCGACACCCGCGGCACCGACGGCTGGTACCGCAAGGCCCGTGTCGTCTTCGTCGGCGGCGAGCCGCTGCCCTACCACCTGGCGATCTCGCCGCACTGGATGGTCCACTACCAGCGCGCGGGCATGACGGAGGACCGCCGTCGCCTGGACGAGGAGGCGGCCTTCCTGGCCGACCCCGGCGCCGCACTGGGGGCGCGTGCGATGGCGGCCATCGCGGCGATCGGCCAACGCGTCGACCTGGACTATGCCGGCGTCGACTTCACGGCGCGGCCTGACGGCGGCGTGCTGGTCTTCGAGGCCAATGCCACGATGCTCGTGCACCGCGAGCGCCCGGGCGGGCCGCTGGCCCACAAGAACCCGCATGTCGAACGCATCGCGGCCGCCTTCGAGCGCCTGCTTTCCCGCGCCGCCGGCTGCTGAGGGCAGCCGGGCAGCGGGGTCCGGGCGGGGTTTCTGGCTACAATCTGCGGCTGCCTGCAAACCGGAACGGGTCTGCCCGAACCGCCCGCAGGCTGACGCCGGTGTAGCTCAGTTGGTAGAGCAGCGCATTCGTAATGCGAAGGTCAACAGTTCGATTCCGTTCACCGGCACCAATGAAACCAGGGGGTCGCAGACTGCAAGGTCAGCGACCCCTTGTGCTTTTCAGCCGACGGCGCCGTGCGGCGCCCCGGCCTGGCCACTCCCCTGAACAGGGGGTGCCGCGGCAAGCAATTCGCGCCGGCCCGTGATACGGTCAAAACATGAAGACTCCTGAGGCTGTCGCGAAAGGTCCACGCATGTCCATGTTGCCCCGAATCATCGCTGCCGCCACCGTGGCTGCCTTCTCTGTCTGCAGCCACGCTGCCGTGGTCGGCACGGCCGGCTACACCTCGCTCACGGTCTTCGGCGACAGCCTTTCCGACAGCGGCAACAACGCCGCCTTCCTCGGCAACGGCGGCCCGCTGCCCACCGGCAACTCCTACGTGCCCAGTGGGGCGCCCTACGTGTCGGGCACCTACAGCAACGGGCCGGTGTGGGTCAGCGGCTTCGCGGCCGGGCTCGGCCTGTCCAGCTACGCCGCGCCGTCGACCTCCGGCGGCGGCGACTATGCCTATGGCGGCGCACGCACCAACAACAACGCCGTCTTCCCGCCCAGCGCGACGACCCAGGTTGGCAGCTTCCTAGCCGGCGTCACCACGCTGCCGGCCACCGGCCTCTACGTGATCGCCATCGGCGGCAACGACGTGCGCGACACCGCCCAGGCAGTGGCCACCGGGGCCTCGCCGGCCACCATCGCCACCGCGGCCGCGGCCTATGCCACCAGCGTCGGCAACATGGTCGACGCCCTGCAGGCCAAGGGCGCGCAGCACATCGTCGTCTGGGACGCGCCCGACGTCGGTGTCACCCCCGCCGCGCTGTCCCTCGGCCAGGCCTTCGCCAGCCTGGGCACCAGCGTGGCCGCCGCCTTCAACCAGGCCCTGTCGGCGCGCCTGGCCACCGAGACCGGTGTCATTCCCTTCGACGTCTTCAGCTTCGTCGACGGCATCGTCGCGAACCCCGCCAAGTACGGCCTGACCGACGTCACCGACGCCTGCGGCGCCCTCGTCAACGCCTGCAGCGCCAACCTGTCGACGGCGCTGTTCTACGACGGCATCCACCCCACGGCGGCCGGCCACAGCCTGCTCGCGGCGGCGATGCTCAGTGCCGTCACCGCGGTGCCGGAACCGGCCGAGTGGCTGCTCATGGCCCTGGGCCTGAACCTGGTGGCGCTGGCAGCGCGCCGTCGCCGCCGCGGCTGAGCCAGCGCGAACGGGGCCGCAGCGCGGCTCCCTACAATGCGGCGATGCGCATCCTCATCGCCAATGACGACGGCTACCTCGCCCCCGGCCTCGCCGCCCTGGTGCGCGCCTGCCAAGGCCTGGGCCAGATCGACGTCATCGCACCCGAGCAGAACGCCAGCGGCACCTCCAACGCGCTGACGCTGAACCGGCCGCTGCAGATCTTCGAGGCCCGCGGCGAGCATGTGCAGGGCTTCCGCGTCGTCAACGGCACGCCTTCGGACTGCGTCCACCTGGCGCTGACCGGGGTCCTCGGCCACCGTCCCGACCTCGTGCTCTCGGGCATCAACAACGGCGCCAACATGGGCGACGACACGCTGTACTCCGGCACCGTGGCAGCGGCGATGGAAGGCTACCTGTTCGGCGTGCCGGCCATCGCCTTCTCGCAGGGCCACAAGGGCTGGCTGGAGATCGACGCAGCGGCGCGGGCCGCGCGCGCCATCGTCGAACAGGTGCTGGCCAGCACACCGCTGGACGGCGAGCCCTTCCTGCTGAACGTCAACATCCCCAACCGGCCCGACGCCGCGGCGCTGCCGCGCGTCGTCACCCGGCTGGGCCGGCGCCACGCCAGCGAACCCGTCATCCGGCAGACCAACCCGCGCGGCGAACCGATCTACTGGATCGGCCCCGCCGGCGACGCCCGCGAATGCGGCGAAGGCACCGACTTCCACGCCGTGGC
>CAIWPS010000556.1 GCA_903914615.1 uncultured beta proteobacterium
CTCCTTTACTTCGCTGCGCCCGGCACCCGACGTCCTTGGCCATCACCGCCCGTGGACTCCCCGGGCCGGCAGGCAGCGAGCGGTGCCTGAGCGGGTGGCTGGGGTGCCCTGCGCAGCGAAGTAAAGGAGGAGCGCCGGGCGTAGCCCGGTGCGGGGGACATGAGCGGAGCAGGGCATCCCAGCCGCCCGCGATCGCCTCGGACTGTGCGTGAGCAAGTGGCCGCAACGGGCCGCAAGCGCCCCATCGCATTCCGACGACCGATCGCGAACAGAAGACGGACCTCTACCCCGCCGCCCACGCCCCCGACTTGCCGCCGCGCTTTTCCAGCACGCGGATGTCGGTCATCACCATGCCGCGGTCGGCGGCCTTGCACATGTCGTAGACGGTGAGCAGGCCCACCTGCACCGCCGTCAGCGCTTCCATCTCGACGCCGGTGCGGCCCAGGGTCTCGACCTGCGCGGTGCAGTGCACGGCGCTGTTTTCGGCGTCGATCTCGAAGTCCACCGCGACGCGCGTGATCGGCAGCGGGTGGCACAGCGGCACCAGGTCGGCGGTGCGCTTGGCGCCCTGGATGGCGGCGATGCGCGCCACGCCGATGACGTCGCCCTTCTTCGCCTGGCCACCGGCGATCAGCGCCAGCGTCGCCGGCAGCATGCGGATGCTGCCCCGCGCGCGCGCCACGCGGTGCGTGACTTCCTTGGCCGCGACGTCGACCATGTGCGCCTGGCCCTGGGCGTCGAAGTGGGTCAGCGGCGAGGCGGCGGCGGGCGGGGGCGGGGTCATGTGGCGAAACAATTCCGGCAACAGGGCGGTGTCATCATAGTCACAGGGAACGCGGCACCCGCCCGGCGCTCTGACCTTCCTTGCCCGCCCGAGAAAACCCTGCCTTGACGCCTGCCCGCACTCCCCTCTGGCGCCGCCTGCTCGCCGCCACGCTGGCCCTGCTGATGTCCCTTGCCGGCTGGCCGCTGGCGGCGCATGCGCAGGTGCGGCTGCCCTCGCTGGGCGAGACCGCGTCGCAGGACCTCAGCGTCGGCGCCGAACGCAAGATCGGCGACTCGATCATGCGCGAGGCGCGGCGCGACCCCGAATTCCTCGACGACCCGGTGCTGCAGGAATACCTGCTCTCGATCTTCAACCCGCTGGTGGCGGCGGCGCGCCAGCTGGGCAACATCGAACCCGAGATCGACCACGCCTTCGCCTGGGAGCCCTTCCTGGTGCTGGACCGCAGCGTCAACGCCTTCGCGCTGCCCGGCGGCTTCATCGGCGTGCACCTGGGCATGATCGCCATCACCACCACGCCCGACCAGCTGGCCTCGGTGCTGGCCCACGAGCTCTCGCACGTCACGCAGCGCCACATCGCGCGCAGCATCGCGCCGCAGCAGCGGGCCTCGGTGGTGGCCATCGCGGCCATGCTGCTGGGCATCATCGCCGCCAGCCGGGCCAACAACGTCGACGTCGCCAACGCCGCCATCATGGGCGGGCAGGGCGCGGCCATCCAGACGCAGCTGAACTTCTCGCGCGACGTCGAACGCGAGGCCGACCGGGTCGGCTTCGGCGTGCTCACGCAGGCCGGCTACGCGCCGGGCAGCATGGCCTCGATGTTCGAAAAGCTCGACGTTGCCACGCGCATCAACGACAGCGGCGGCTTCCCCTACCTGCGCACCCACCCGCTCACCGGCGAACGCATCAGCGAGGCGCGCAACCGCACGCTGCTGGGCGGCGGCGTGGTCGAGCAGCCGACGCTGCTGCACGGCCTGATGAAGGTGCGCGCCCGCGTGCTGATGGCCGAAGGCAACCTGGCGCTGCAGCGCCTGGCCGGCGCCGCCACGTCGCCGCTGCGCGCCGAGCGCATCGTCACGCTGTACGGCTCGGCCATGGCCAAGTCGCGCCTGAACGACCACGCCGGCGCCGAAGCCGACGTCGAACAGGCGCTGGCGCTGGCCCCAGAAGCCCAGCCGCGCGAACCGCGCGCCGAACGCGCGCTGCGGCTGCTGCAGGCCGAGGTGCGACTGGCCCGTGCCGACCCCGCCGGCGCCATGCAGGCGCTGGACGCGATACCCGCGCCCGAGCACGCCGAACGCCCGCCGCTGCTGCTGCGCGCGCAGGCCCAGCTGGACCTGCGCCGCCGCCAGCCGGCCGCCGGCGATGCAGCGCTGCGCGAGTCCACCGAAGCGCTGCAGACCTGGCTGGTCGACCACCCGCGCGACGGCGCGGCGTGGGAACTGGCCGCCGCCAGCAGCGAAGCGCTGGGCCTGAAGCTGCGCGCCATGCGCGCCGGCGCCGAGGCGCGTGCCGTCGTCGGCGACTTCACCGGCGCCATCGACCGCCTGCGCGCGGCGCAGGCCGCGTCGCGCAGCGCGGGGGCACAGGACTTCATCGAGGCCTCGGTCATCGACACCCGGCTGCGCCAGCTCAGCGCGCAACGCCGCCAGCTGCAGCTGGAAGCGCGCGGCGACAGCCGCGCCCCGGGCCGGCCCGACGAGGAACTGCCGCCGCAGTAGCCCCGCCCGCCGCCGCGGCGCCGACAATGCGCGCCGCAGGGAGGGCGCGCATGCAGCTCATTCGGTGGATGGTTGCCGCGGCCGGTGCCGCGGCGCTCGCAATCACGAACGCCCATGCCGCGCGCGTGGCCGGCGTCTCGCCGCAGGGCGAGGTGGCCGAGGTGCGGCAGGTGGTGGTGCGCTACGACCAGGCCGTGGTGCCGGCCGGCGACCCCCGGCTGCCCGCGCCCTACACGCTGCAATGCAACGGCCAGACGCCGCCGGGAACGGCGCGCTGGCTCAGCGACCGCGCCTGGGCCTACGACCTGGCCACGCCGCTGGCCGCGGGCGTGCGCTGCACGCTGCTGCCGCGCGCCGAATTCGTGCCGCTGGGCGGCGGCACGGCCGAAGGCACGCGTGAATTCAGCTTCGCAACGGGCGCGCCGGTGGTGCTGGCGCTGCAGCCCAGCCCGGGCGCGCGCATCGCCGAAGACCAGAACTTCCTGCTGCGCCTGAACGGCGTGGCCGATGCCGCCAGCGTGCGCGCAGCGGTGTGGTGCGAGGCCGAAGGCCTGGGCGAGCGCATCGGCGTCGACATCGTCGAAGGCGAGCCGCGAGCGCAGCTGCTCAGGCAGCGCCACGTCAAGCCCGAAGACGCCGATCGCCTGCTGCTGCTGGCCTGCAAGCGCGCCTTCGCGCCGGCCGCGCGCGTGCGCCTGGTGTGGGGCGCGGGCGTGGCGGCGGCGGGGCAGCCGCAGATCGTCTCGACGCGCGCCCGGCAATGGCAATGGCAGGTGCGCGAACGCTTTCAGGCCGAGTTCAGCTGCGAGCGCGAGAACGCCAGCGCGCCCTGCCTGCCGCTGCGCCCGCTGACGCTGCGCTTCAATGCGCCGGTGCCGCGTGCGCAGGCGCTTGCGGCGCGGCTGCTGCCGGAACAGGGCGCGCCCATCGCGCCGCGCGGCGACGACAACGAGCGCAGCGATACCGTCACCGCAGTCCGCTTTGCCGCACCCTTGCCCGAGAACGCGAAGCTGCGCATCACCCTGCCGGCCACCCTGCGCGACGACAGCGGCCGCGAACTGGCCAACGCCGCCAGCTTTCCGCTGGCCGTGGCCACCGGCGGCCTGCCGCCGCTGGCCAAGTTCGCCGGCGCGCCCTTCGGCATCGTCGAAGCGGGTCCCGAGGCCATGATGCCGCTGACGCTGCGCCATGTGCAGGCCGACCTGGCGGGCGCGTCGACCGGCGGCCGCGTCGCCATCAAGCGCCTGGGCGCCGACACGCCCGACGCGGAACTGCTGCGCTGGACCGTGCGCCTGCGCAAGGACCACGAAGACACATTCAAGACCCGCGCCGTGTCGCTGCTGGCCAGCGAAAACGGCGTGCAGCGCGCCGAACTGCCGCAGCTGCAGGGCAGCGAGCCGCGCGCCACCGAGGTCATCGGCGTGCCGCTGCCGCAGCGCGGCTACCACCTGCTGGAGATCGAGTCGCGCATCCTCGGCCAGTCGCTGCTGGCCACGCGCGCGCCGATGTACGCCCGCACCGGCGCGTTGGTGACGAACCTGGGCGTGCACTTCAAGCGCGGCCGCTCTTCCAGCCTGGTGTGGGTGACGACGCTGGACCGCGGCCGCCCCGTGGTCGGTGCCAAGGTGCAGGTCAACGACTGCAACGGCCAGCCGCTGTGGAACGGCAGCACCGACGCGCAGGGCATCGCGCGCATCGAACGCGGCTTCGACAACGGCCCCTGGGAGCGCTGCCTCAGCACCGAAGGCCTCTTCGTCACCGCCCGCCTGGCCGACGACCTGGCCTTCGTCTTCAGCGGCTGGAACCGCGGCATCGAGGCCTGGCGCTTCAACATCCCGCTGGCCGAAGGCACCGAGCCCGACCGCCGCGCCCACACCGTGTTCGACCGCACGCTGCTGCGCGCCGGCGAGACCGTGTCGATGAAGCATTTCGTGCGCGACGAGACCGAGCGCGGCCTGGCCCTGCCGGCCGCCGACAGCCTGCCCACCGAAGTGCTGATCACGCACCTGGGCAGCCAGGCCGAGACCCGGTTGCCGCTGGCCTGGCCGCGCGGCGCGCGGTCCGCCGAGAGCCAGTGGGCGATCCCGAAGAACGCCGCGCTGGGCCTGTACGACGTGACCTTGCTGCGCGGCGACCGGCGCCTGTCCAGCGGCAGCCTGCGCGTCGAGGCCTTCCGCGTGCCGCTGGTCGATGCGCGGCTGTCGGCGCCCGCCGGGCCGCTGGTGGCGCCGCGCGAGCTGGCGCTGCAGGCGCAGGTCAACGCCATGGCCGGCGGGCCGATGGTGGCAGCGCCGCTGAAGCTCTCGGCGCTGCTGCAGCCGGCGCCGGTGCGCTTCGCCGGCTACGACGACTTCACCTTCGACGCCCCCGGCGCCCGGCGCGGCGACGACGAGGAAGGCGCCAGCGGCGACGGCAGCAAGCTCGTCGCCGACAAGCTCGCCGCCAGCACCGACAGGCAGGGCGGGGCGACGCTGAAGATCGCCGGCCTGCCGCCGCTGACCGGGCCTGCCGACCTGCAGGCCGAACTCACCTTCAACGACCCCAACGGCGAGGTGCAGACCGTCGCGCAGCGCCTGCGCCTGTGGCCGGCCGCGGTGGTGGCCGGGCTGCGCGTGCCGGGCTGGGCGGCGGCGCGCGGCCAGGCCGGGCTGACGGCGCTGGTGCTGGGCACCGACGGCAAGCCGCTGCCCGGCCGCGCGGTGGAAGTGGTGGGCCGGCTGCAGCAGACCTTCAGCACGCGCAAGCGCATCGTCGGCGGCTTCTACGCCTACGACAACCGGCGCGAGTCCAAGGACCTGGGGACACTCTGCAGCGGCCAGACGGATGCGCAGGGGCGGCTGGCCTGCGACATCAAGCTGGAAGCCGTCGGCGAGGTCGAGCTGCGCGTGCGCGCCCGCGACGACGCCGGGCGGGTCTCGGAAGCGGCCAGCAGCGTCTGGGTCAGCGGCGGCGAAGCCTGGTGGTTCGAGCAGGGCAACGACGACCGCATCGACGTGCTGCCCGAACAGCGCGAAGTCCAGCCCGGCCAGACCGCGCGGCTGCAGGTGCGCATGCCCTTCCGCCAGGCCACGGCGCTGGTGACGGTGGAGCGCGAAGGCGTGATCGACGCGCGGGTGATGGAGCTCGCGGGCACGAGGCCGGTGATCGAGCTGCCGATACCCGCGGCGGGGCCGACATCGTGGGCACCCAACGTGATGGTCAGCGTGCTGGTGCTGCGCGGCCGGCTGCGCGAGGCGCCGTGGTGGTCGCTGTTCACCTGGGGCTGGCGCGAGCCGGCCGAGTGGTGGCGCGCCTTCCGCTACGAAGGCCGCGACTGGCGCGCACCCAGCGCTCTGGTGGACCTGGCCAAGCCCAGCTTCAAGCTCGGCGTGGCGCAGCTGGCCGTCGGCCTGGCCGAGCACCGGCTGGACGTGCAGGTGCAGCCCGAGAAGACGCAGTACGGCGTGCGCGAGACGGTGCGCACCACCGTGCGCGTCAGCCAGAACGGCAAGCCGCTGGCGGGCGCCGAGATCGCCTTCGCCGCCGTCGACGAAGGCCTGCTGGCGCTGCAGCCCAACCGCTCGTGGGACCTGCTGGCCGGCCTGCTGCAGCCGCGGCCCTGGGGCGTGGAGACGTCGACGGCGCAGGGCGAGATCGTCGGCCGCCGCCACTACGGCCGCAAGGCGCTGCCGCCCGGCGGCGGCGGCGGCCGCAACCCCACGCGCGAGCTCTTCGACACCCTGCTGCTGTGGCGCGGCACGGTGGCGCTGGACGCCCAGGGCGTCGCCCACGTCGACGTGCCGCTGAACGATGCGCTGACCAGCTTCCGGCTCGTCGCCATTGCCGACGCCGGGCCCGACCGCTACGGCAGCGGCAGCGCCAGCGTGCGCGTGACGCAGGACCTGCAGATGCTGCCCGGGCTGCCGCCGCTGGCGCGCGAGGGCGACCGCTTCGACGCCGCCTTCACGCTGCGCAACACGACGGCCAAGGCGATGACCGTGCAGGCCACGCTGGCCGGCGTGGCCGATGGCAAGCCCATCGCGCTGCCGCCGCAGTCGGTGGCGCTGGCCGCCGGCATGGCCGCCGAAGTGCGCTGGCCGGTGACGGTGCCGGCCGGCGTGTCGCGCATCGATTGGGAAGCCGCGGCCACCGAGACCGGCGGCGCAGCGCGCGACCGGCTGAAGGTGACACAGGCGGTGGCGCCGGCCGTGCCGGTGCGCGTCTGGCAGGCGCTGCTGCAGCCGCTGGACGGCACGCTGCAGGTGCCGATGGCGCCGCCGGCCGACGCGCTGGCCGGCACCGGCGGCGCGCAGGTGACGCTGCAGCCGAAGCTTTCCGGCGCGCTGCGCGGGCTGCGCCGCTTCTTCGCCACCTACCCGTATGCATGCCTGGAGCAGAAGGCCTCGCGCGCCATCGGCCTGCGCGACGACGCGGCCTGGGCGCGCCTGCGCGACGAACTGCCCGGCTACCTGGACGCCGACGGCCTGGCCACCTACTACCCGCCCGCGCCCGGCAGCGCGCCGCATGGCAGCGACCGCCTGACCGCCTACCTCGTCGCCACCGCCGACGAGGCGCGCTGGGCCTGGCCCGACGCCGCGCGCGAGGCCATGCTGCGCGGCCTGCAGGCCTTCGTCGAAGGCCGGCTGGAACGCCGCTACGCCGCGCCGCGCGCCGACCTGGACGTGCGCAAGCTGGCCGCGCTGGAAGCCCTGTCGCGCCACGGCCGCGTGCAGCCGCGCATGCTGGGCTCCATCGCCTGGGCGCCGGCGGCCTGGCCCACGTCGGCGCTGCTCGACGCCTGGGGCCTGTACCGCCGTGCCGCCGACCTGCCCGAGCGCGCGGCGCGGCTGGACGAGCTGCAGCGCCTGCTGCGCAGCCGCCTCGTCGCCGGCGGCACGACGCTGAAGTTCAGCACCGAGGCGCAGGACGACTGGTGGTGGCTGATGGACGGCCCCGACAGCAATGCCGCG
The DNA here is from genome assembly GCA_903914615.1 of uncultured beta proteobacterium. Lineage (GTDB taxonomy): Bacteria > Pseudomonadota > Gammaproteobacteria > Burkholderiales > Burkholderiaceae_C > Rubrivivax. Next base: position 7,455 of record CAIWPS010000556.1, read on the forward strand.
CGCCTGGTGCTGGCCGCCGCCGACAGCCCGGCCTGGAAGGACGAGCTGCCGCAGCTCGTCACCGGTGCGCTGGCGCGGCAGCGCGGCGGCGCCTGGCTCACCACCACTGCCAACCTGTGGGGCGTGCTGGCGCTGGAACGCTTCGCTTCCAGGTTCGAGGCCGTGCCGGTGGCCGGCACGACGACGCTGCAATGGGGCGACGCCAAGCGCACGCAGGACTGGAAGGCCGCGCCCGAAGGCAGCACGCAGAACCTGCCCTGGCCCGCGAAGCCGGCGCCCCTGCAGGCCCGCCACGAAGGCGCCGGCAAGCCCTGGATCACCGTGCAGACCCTGGCCGCCGTGCCGCTGCGCGCGCCGCTGGCCGCGGGCTACCGCGTCACGCGCACGGTCAGCGCCATCGAGCGCAGGACACCCGCGGCCTGGAGCCGCGGCGACATCGTGCGCGTGCGGCTGGAGGTCGAGGCGCAAGGCGACATGGCCTGGGTCGTCTTCAGCGACCCGGTGCCCGCCGGCGCCACGCTGCTGGGCGGCGGCCTGGGCCGCGACTCGGCCATCGCGACCCAGGGCGAGAAGCGCGAAGGCCGCAGCTGGCCGATCTACGAGGAACGCGCCGCCGAGGCCTGGCGCGGCTACTACGAATGGCTGCCGCGCGGCCGCCATGCCGTCGAGTACACGATGCGCCTGAACGCCAGCGGCCGCTTCAGCCTGCCGCCGACGCGGGTAGAGGCGATGTACGCGCCCGAGACCTTCGGCGAAGCGCCGAACGAGGCCATCGAGGTGCAGCCGTGAAGGGCTGGCAAGGGCTCGTCGCCGTCGCCCTGCTCGCGGCCGCGCCCGCGTTCGCGTTCGCGCTACCGAGCTTCGACGCCGTGCGCGCCGCGCACGCGCCTTCCGACGTGCCGCTGCTGGCGCGCGACGGCAGCGTGCTGCAGACCGTGCGCATCGACGCCCGCGTGCGCCGCGGCCCGTGGGTGCCGCTGGCCGAGGTCTCGCCGGCGCTGCGCACGGCCATCGTGCTGGGCGAGGACCGCCGCTTCTGGGACCACGCCGGCATCGACTGGCGCGCACTGGCCGCCAGCGCCTGGGCCAATGCGTGGAACACGCGCACCCGCGGCGCGTCGACGCTGACGATGCAGCTCGCCGGCCTGACCGACGACGAACTGGCGCGCCCTTCCGGCGGGCGCAGCGTCGCGGCCAAGCTGTCGCAGCTGCTGCGCGCCCGGCAGCTGGAAACGCAGTGGACGAAGGCACAGATCCTCGAGGCCTATCTCAACCGCGTGCCGCTGCGCGGCGAACTGGTGGGCGTGGCGGCGGCTGCCAACGTGCTGTTCGCCAAGCAGCCGAGCGGGCTGGACAGCATCGAGGCCGCGCTGCTGGCGGCGCTGGTGCGCGCGCCGAACGCGCGGCCTGCCGATGTCGAACGCCGCGCCTGCGAGGTGCTGAAGCTGCAGTCGCTGGGCTGCGACGGCGTGGCGACGACCCTGGCGCAGGCGCTGGCGCGCCGGCCCGGCGCTCTGTTCAACGAAAGCGGCGAAGCCCCGGCGCCGCACCTGGCGCTGCGCCTGGCGGCCCAGGCCGCGCCGGGCACGCGCGTGCTGCGCAGCACGCTGGACGCCGCCGTGCAGCGCGGCGCGCTGGCGGCGCTGCGCCGGCAGCTGGCCGAACTGCGCGGCCGCGATGTCGAGGACGGCGCCGTGCTGGTGCTGGACAACGCCAGCGGCGAGGTGCTGGCCTGGGTCGGATCGCAGGGCGCCGCATCGTCGGCCGCCGATGTCGATGCCGTGCTGGCACGGCGCCAGCCCGGCAGCACCATCAAGCCCTTCGTCTATGCGCAGGCGCTACAGCGGCGGCTCGTCACCGCCGCCAGCCTGCTGGACGACGCGCCGCTGCAGCTGGCCGCCGGCGCCGGCCTGTACCTGCCGCAGAACTACGACCACGCCTACAAGGGCTGGGTCAGTGCGCGCACGGCGCTGGCCAGCAGCCTGAACGTGCCGGCCGTGCGCGTGGGCGCGATGCTGGGGCCCGACGCGATGTTCGAGCAGCTCAACCGCGCCGGCCTGCACCTGGCCGAGAGCGGCGGCTACCACGGCCATGCGCTGGCCCTGGGCAGTGCCGAAGTGACGCTGCTGGACCTGACGAATGCCTACCGCATGCTCGCCAACGGCGGCCGCTGGAGCGCGGTGCGCTGGCAGCCCGGCAGCGCGGCCGCGCCGCCGAAACCGGTATTCGAAGCCGCTGCGGCCTGGGTCGTCGAAGACATCCTGGCCGACCCCGCCGCCCGCGCCACCACCTTCGGCCTGGACAGCCCGCTGGTCACGCGCGGCTGGGCGGCGGTGAAGACCGGCACCAGCAAGGACCTGCGCGACAACTGGTGCATCGGCAGCACCAGCCGCTACACCGTGGGCGTGTGGGTGGGCAATGCCAGCGGCGCGCCGATGCACGGCGTGAGCGGCGTCAGCGGCGCCGCGCCGGTGTGGCGCGAGGTGGTGGCGCAGCTGCACGCGCAGCAGCCCTCGCGCGCGCCCGCCTCGCCGCCAGGGCTGGTGGCGCGCGGCGGCGAATGGTTCCTGGCCGGCACCGAGCCCGCCGTGCTGCGGCCCGGCAGGGCGCAAGCCTTCGGCATCCAGGCCCCGCGCGAAGGCAGCATCGTCGTGCTCGACCCCGAGATCCCCCCCGCCGCGCAGCAGCTCGTCTTCGAAGGCGCGGCCGGGCAGTGGCGCGTGGACGGCCGCGTGGTGGGCAGCGGCACGCGCGTGCGCTGGCTGCCGCGGCCGGGCCGCCATGTGCTGGAACTGCGCAATGCCGAGGCCGGCGAGCGCGTCGAATTCGAGGTGCGCGCAGGCCAGGCCGCGAGGCCCGCGGCTAGACCGAGGCCGGGCTGAAGAGGCGTTCGACGGCGACGTCGATGACCATGCCGCACAGGCTGTACAGCAGCGAGCCGATGAGCGCGGCACCGAAGCCGGCGACATTGAAGCCGGCCAGCAGCGAGGCCGCGGACCAGAACATCAGCGCGTTGATGACGAAGAGGAACAGGCCCAGCGTGAGCAGCGTGACGGGCAAGGTCAGCAGCACCAGCAGCGGCCGCACCAGGGTGTTGAGCAGGCCCAGCACCAGCGCCGCCCACATCGCCGCGCCGAAGCTGCGCACGGTGACGCCGGGGTACAGATGGGCCACCAGCAGCAGCGCCGCGGCGAGCAACAACCAACGCACGATGATCTTCATGGCCACAGCATACCGTGGCGCGGATGCCTGAAATGCTGCTTTTACCTATGAAAACCGCTTCTCAGCGCCTTGCACCGGGGTTACCATCGCGCCTGCTCGTCTGCTAGGAAAGACAGTCCCGCGGAAATGAACCTTCGCAGGGCCTGCGTGGCGACAGGCATCCCTCATCAACTGATGGAGAAAATCCAAATGGCAACTGCGAAGAAAGCTCCCGCGAAGAAGGCCGCCCCGGCCAAGAAGGCAGCCCCGGCGAAGAAGGCCGCGGCGAAGAAGGCGGCCCCCAAGGCAGCCCCGGCCAAGAAGGCCGCACCGGCGAAGAAGGCGGCCCCGGCGAAGAAGCGAACCCCCAGTGCCGCCTTCATGAAGCCGCTGACCCCCAGCGCCGCGCTGGCCGCCGTCATCGGCGACAAGCCGCTGCCGCGCACCGAGGTGACCAAGAAGGTGTGGGAGTACATCAAGAAGCAAGGCCTGCAGGACAAGGTCAAGAGGACCATGATCAATGCCGACGCCAAGCTCAAGGCCGTGGTCGGCGTCAGCCCGATCAGCATGTTCGGCATGACCAAGGAAATCAGCAAGCACTTGAAGTGAGCGGCTGAATTCCCGTAGTCACCAGGGCCCTGCGGGGCCCTTTTTCTTGCGTGCTGCGAGCTCGCCATAGGGGCGCAACAGTGCGTCGCTGCAGGCCATGCCCGCCGCCCGTCGCTTAAATTTCCCTGCTCCAACTGCCGGCCGTAGCGCACCCATGCCGCCGCGAACCACTCACGAAACGCTCGCCCAAGCCCTGCTCGCCGCCGTCCACGCGCAGGACTTCGCCAACACCGCCGACGCCCGGCGCGCGGGCGCGCCACTGGCCCATTTCCCCAGCATCGACCTCGCCGTCGCCGCCTTCAGCCCCAGCGCTCCGCCGTGCTGGGCCAACGTGCTGTTCTCGCGCGAACATCCGCAGGGCCTGGTGGCGCGCATTCCCGCCGACGCCGCCGCGGTGCAGGGCCTGCGCTTCGATGCCGACCTCACCGACGCGCAGGGCAATTCGGTCGCCTGGGCGCCGGACGCCGACTGGCAGCGCCTGCCCTGGCGCACGCTCTACGGCAGCGGGCCGGTGCGCGTGGTCGCGCCCTACCCCGCTTCTCTGCTGAAGCTGATGGTGGCGGTGGGCATCGGCCTGGGCGTCGATGCCGGGCTGCTGGGCTGGCCCGATGCCCTGGAGCCGATGATCGTCGTCAGCGACAACGACGCCACCACCGCCTGCGTGGCGCTGCTGCACCGCCATGGCCTGGTCGACGTGCTGCACGGCCGCTTCGCCGCCCTGGGCCTGCCGACGCTGAAGCTGCAGGACACGAAGCCCGATGGCGGCTGGCGCAACGGCGACGGCTCGGGCGTGGGCCACATCCACATGACGGCCTGGGACACGGTGCGCCTGCTGTGGCTGCTGGACGCCGACGCGCCCCCCGCACCGTGGCTGGCGGCCGATGCGCCCGCGCTGCTGCAGCCGGCCACGCGCGCCCACCTGCGCGGTGTGCTGCAGCGCCAGCAGCTGGACCACGTGCTGTCGTCGGGCTCGCTGCGCCACCTGCCCGGCTGGGTGCCCGGCCTGCCCGACGCGCCGGCCTTCGCGCACAAGACCGGCAACACCGAGAACTACACCGCCGACGCCGGCATCGTGCGCAGCGGCCGCACCCACTACCTCGTCGCGCTGCTCAGCAACCTGGGCCAGCGCTATGCGCCGCACCCTGATTGCGCCACCACCTGGCGCGTGCCGGCGCTGGGCGCGGCGCTGCACGGCTTCATCGAGTCCACCCCATGACCCTGCATGCCCTGCGCGAGGGCGACCTCGTCGCCGTGCTGGCCCCCGCCGGCCCCGCCGACCCGGCGCTGCTGCCGGCCGTGGAAGCGCTGTACGCGCGCCACGGCCTGCGCGTTCGGCTCTACCCCAGCTGCCGTGCCGGCTTCGGCGCCGGCAGCTACCTGGCCGGCGACGACGCTGCCCGCCGGGCCGACCTCCACGCCTCGCTGGCCGACGACGAGGTGGCCGCGCTGCATGGCCTGCGCGGCGGCTACGGCTGCATGCGGCTGCTGGACGGCATCGACAGCGGCCAGGTGCGACGCGCCGCGAAGCTGCTCATCGGCTACAGCGACATCACGGCACTGCACGCGCTGTGGTGCCACGCCGGCGTGCCCAGCCTGCATGCGCCGATGCCGGCCTCCGACCTCGTCAAGCCCGGCCGCGGCGCCGACGAGGCGGCCCTGTTCTCGCTGCTGCGCACGGGCCTGCGGGCCGGCGAGGTGCTTGCACCGGCGCTGGATGCGCAGGGCCTGCGTGCAGGTGGCGCGGCCGAAGGGCGGCTCGTCGGCGGCAACCTCAGCCTCGTCGCGGCGCTGCTGGGCACGCCCTGGGCATGGCCGGCCGCGGGCGCCATCCTGTTCCTCGAAGACATCAACGAAGAGCTCTACCGCGTCGACCGCCTGCTGACGCAGCTGCGCCTGGCCGGCGTGCTGGACGCGGTGGCTGGCTTCGTGCTGGGCAGCTTCACCGAGTCGACCTCTCCGCAGGTCCTGCTGGCGCAGATGCTGGGCCGGCTGGGCAAGCCGGTGCTGGGCGGCTGGCCCAGCGGCCACGGCACGCCGAACCGGCCGCTGCCGCTGGGCCTGCGCGTGCGCATCGACGCCGCAGCCGGCACGCTGGAAGTGCGCGAGGACTTCCTGCCCGCAAAATAGCCGTCCGCTTCCCGCCGCCACCCCATGACCACCTCCGCCCTGGCCGCCCTCGGCCCCGCCGTGCCCGCCACGCACCTGCACTCGCTGCCGCTCATCGCCCGCGGCAAGGTGCGCGACAACTACGCCGTCGGCGCCGACCGCCTGCTGATGGTGGCCAGCGACCGCCTCAGCGCCTTTGACGTCGTGATGAAGGCGCCGGTGCCCGGCAAGGGCCGGCTGCTGACGCAGATGGCGCTGTTCTGGTTCGAGCAGCTGCGCGGCATCGTGCCCAACCACCTCACCGGCGAAGTGCCGGAGAGCGTGGTCGCGCCCGACGAGGTGGCGCAGGTGGCCGGACGCTCGATGCTCGTCAAGCGCCTGACGCCGCTGCCCTGCGAGGCCGTGGTGCGCGGCTACGTCGCCGGCTCGGGCTGGAAGGAGTACCAGCGCAGCGGCACCGTCTGCGGCATCGCCCTGCCGGCCGGCCTGCTCATGACGCAGCCGCTGCCCGCGCCCATCTTCACCCCCGCCACCAAGGCCGCGGTGGGCGACCACGACGAGAACATCCCGTTCGCGCAGCTGGAAGCCTTGATCGGCGCGCCGCGCGCCGCCGAGGTGCGCGACACGGCGCTGCGCATCTTCGAGGCGGCCAGCCGGTATGCGCTGACACGCGGCATCGTCATCGCCGACACCAAGTTCGAATTCGGCCTGGACGAGGCCGGCCGCCTGACGCTGATGGACGAGGTGCTGACGCCCGACTCGTCGCGCTTCTGGCAGGCCGACGAACTGGCGCAGGGCCGCATCAAGGCCTACGACAAGCAGCCGCTGCGCGACTGGCTGGCGGCCACCGGCGTGACGGGCGGGGCCGAGCAGGCGGCGCTGGACCTGCCCGACGAGGTCGTCCTGGGCATCCACGAGCGCTATGCCACGGCGCAGCGGCTGCTGTGCGGAGAGAGCCGATGAGCATCGCGTCGCTGTCCACGCTGAGCCTGCGGACCCATCGCTTCTCAGGCCTGGCGCCGGGGCCGAAGCTCATCGTCACCGGGGCCGTGCACGGCAACGAGACGGCGGGCACGCGCGGCATCGCGCGCATGCTGGGCGAGCTTGACGCCGGGCGGGTGGAGATCGTGCGCGGCAGCGTCACCTTCGTGCCGGTGTGCAACCCGCTGGCCTACCTGAACCAGCGCCGCATGGGCGAGCGCAACCTCAACCGCCGCCTTCAGCCCACGGCCACGCCGCAGGACTACGAAGACCGCATCGCCAATGTGCTGTGCCCGCTGCTGGCCGCGCACGACGTGCTGCTGGACCTGCACAGCTTCCGCAGCCCCGGCCGGGCCTTCGTGATGCGCGGACCGGCCGACAACCGCGGCCTGCTGGAGCCCTTCTCCCACGCCACGGCCGAAGCACGGCTGGCCGCGCACGTAGGCGTGGACCGCGTCGTCGACGGCTGGATGGCCGCCTATGCCGGCGGCGTGGCGCGGCGCAGGGCCCGCGGCCTGACGCCGGGCGCGGTGCACGAGGACCCGGGCTACGGCGTCGGCACCACCGAGTACATGCGCAGCCAGGGCGGCTACGGGGTGACGCTGGAATGCGGCCAGCACGACGACCCGCAGGGCCCCGAGGTGGCCTACACCGCCATCCGCCAGACGCTGGCGCTGCTGGGGCTGGCCGACCTGCCGCTGGCACCGCCGACGCGCCCTTTCGAATGCCTGACGCTGGCCGAGGTGGTGGACCGCCATGCCGAGGGCGACCGCTTCGCCAAGGCCTGGACCAGCTTCGACGCGCTGGCTGCGGGCGAGCTCATCGCGGTGCGTGCCGATGGCAGCGAGCTGCGTGCGCCGCAGGCCGGGCACATCGTGTTCCCCGACGCCCACGCGCGGCCGGGGCACGAGTGGTACTACTTCGCGCAGCCGAGTGCGCGGCCTCTGTAGACCCGGCCCGGGCTTACCGCGCCTGATAGAGGCCAGCGCAAGCAGGCTGGCCACATCGGGTGACAATGAGCCGCTGGCCTGGCATGCGGCGGCCGGCCCTGCCCAATCACCGCCCTGCCGAGGTGTCCATGCGCATCGCACTGCTGACCGTCATCGCCGCCTGTGCCTCGGCGGCCCATGCCACCGACATTGACCTTGACAAACCGCCGCCCCAGGTGGCGGCCCATCAGCCGGCATCGCTGGGCGGCACGAAGAGCGAGCTGGTGGTGCAGTTCACGAACTGGAGCAGCGCCCTGGCGGTCACCGACCTCGTCGGCGAACTGCGCAAAGGCCTCTTCTGCAGCGACCCTTCCAAGCTGCACTACACGAAGAAGCTCGACGAGTGGTTCTACGGCAACCTGGGCCGGAACCTCAAGGACCGCACGGTCAAGCTCGGCTTCAGTGCCCCCGAGCACACGAAGTCGGTGTTCGACGACAAGCCCGGTGCCGGCAACAACGCCGATCTGCGCCTCGGCGCCACGCTGCTGGCCTTCGACTACCGCACCTGCGGCGATGCCACGGTCAAGGGCAGTGCCTACGCCAAGATCAAGTGGGAGGTGTTCTCGGTCCGCCAGCAACGCGTGGTCTACAGCGCCACCAGCGAGTCCTCGCTGTCGCGCGAAGACCGCGTGCCCGGCGCCGATTTCACGCGCGCTTTCATGGAGTCCGTCATCGACGGCCTGCTGAGCGACGCCAAGTTCGCCGAACTCGTGCGCACAGGCAATACCGGCGCACTGCCCGAAGTGGCGCTGGCGCCGCTGAAGATGGACATCGGCCAGGTCGTCGAAGGCGGCGTGGCCAAGTCCGCACCCGGCCTGCTGGAGGCCGTGGTAACGGTGGAGACCGGGGTCGGTTCGGGCTCGGCCTTCTACATCAGCCAGGAGGGCTACCTGCTCACCAACCAGCATGTGGTGGCCGACGCCAGGTTCGTGCGCGTCAAGCTGCCCGACGGCCACAGCCTGGTGGGCGAGGTGTTGCGCGTGGACCGTCCGCGCGATGTGGCGCTGCTGCGCACCGACCCCGTGACGCGCGGCGTGCTGGCGCTGCGGTCCGGGGCGGCGCGTGTCGGCGAGGAGGTCTATGCCGTGGGTTCGCCATTCGGCGAAGTGCTCAGCGGCACCCTGACGCGCGGCGTGCTCAGCCAGCGCCGCGTGGTCGAAGGCGTGGCCTACCTGCAGAGCGACGTCGCCATCAACCCCGGCAGCAGCGGCGGCCCGCTGATCGACGCCGAGGGCCATGTGCTGGGCATCACCCAACTCGCCGGCACCAAGGCGCAGGGCATCAACCTGTTCATCCCCATCGAGGACGCGCTGGACAAGCTGGGCCTGGTGCTGAAGGCCGGCGCCGCGGTGCCGAAGTAGGGCGGCGGCTCAGCCCTCGGAAGCGCGCGGCGGCAGCGTGGTCGGCACGGCCAGCCGCGGCTTGGCGCCGAAGTCGGGCTGGTAGACGCCCTGGCGGTCCAGCGCCGCCAGCGCCTCGGCCAGCGCGCTGGCCAGCTGGCGGTCGCGCTGCGGCGCGTTGAACGCGTCGTCCTGCGGCGCGTTGGCCACCACCACGGTAGGGTCGGTGCCGTGGTTCTCGACCGCCCAGCCCACGTCCTTGAACCAGAAGCTGTACTCGGGCTGCGTCGTCTCGGTGCCGTCGATGAGCTTGTGGCGCGGCCAGATGCCGATGACGCCGCCCCAGGTGCGCTGGCCCACCAGCGCGCCGATGCCCATGAGCTTGAAGCCGTGGCTGAAGATGTCGCCGTCGCTGCCGGCATGCTCGTTGGTCAGCGCCACCACGGCGCCGGCCGGCGCTTCCTCGGGGTAGCTGCTGGGCTGGCCCCAGCGCGGCAGGTTCCAGGCGATGCGCTTGCGCGCCACCTTCTCCAGCAGCAGCTGGCTGACGTGGCCGCCGCGGTTGTAGCGCACGTCGACGATGAGCGCGTCGCGGTCGCTCTCGGCGGCGAAGTAGCGGTGGAACTCGGCAAAGCCGGCGCTCATCATGTCGGGCAGGTGGAAGTAGCCGACCCGGCCGCCGCTGGCTTCGTGCACCCAGGCGCGGTTGCCCTCCACCCACTCGCGGTAGCGCGCCGGGTTCTCGTCGGCCAGCGCCGTCACCAGCACCTCGCGCCGCGTGCCGTCGGGCGCGGCCAGCGCCAGCGCCACCTTGGCGCCGGCGTGCTGCACCAGCAGCGCCTGCGGCGGCAGCTGCGGCGTGGTGGCGATGCCGCCGACGGCGACGATGCGCTCGCCCGGCAGGGCCTGCACGCCGACGGCGTTGAGCGGTGAATCGGCGGCGGCGTCCCAGGCCTCGCCCTGCACCGTGCGCACGATCTCCCAGCCGCCGGCCGCGGCAGGCTTGAACTCGGCCGCCAGGTGGCCCAGCGCCACCGCGGGCGGCTTGCGGTGGTCGCCGCCCATCTCGTAGGCGTGCGAGGTGCCGAGCTCGCCCTGCAGTTCCCAGATCAGGTCCGACAGCTCGCCGCGCGTGGCCACCCGCGGCAACAGCGCCGCGTAGCGTTCCAGCATCGCCGGCCAGTCGACGCCGGACATGTCCTCGACCCAGAAATGGTCGCGCTGCAGCCGCCAGACCTCGCGCAGCATCTGCGCCCATTCCTGCGTCGGCTCGACCGCGATGCGCACGCGCGCGAGGTCGATGAGGCCGCTCTGGCGCGATGGCTTGCCGTCGCCGGCGGGCGGCTTGTCCTCGGGCGGGCGCGCGGCGTCCAGCGCGCGCAACTGCGCGCCGTGGCGCACGACGAGCGTGTGCTGGTCGGCGGCGAGCACGAAGCTGTCGGCCTTGGCGGCCAGCACCTTGGTCTCGCCGCTGGCGAAGTCGAAGACCTCGAGCCTGCCGGGCGATTCCTTGTGGCCGCCGCGACCGTGCGCGCCGGCGATGGGCAGCGCCGTCCACAGCACCCTGCCGCGGGCGGCGCCGGCGATCTGGCCGTAGCGCCCCTCGGGCACCGGGAAGGCGGCGACGCGGCGCGCCAGGCCTTCGGTGGCGATGGGCGGCGGCGCCTTCGGGGCCGCGTCGGCGCCGCGGCGCTCTTCGTCGCGCTCGCCGCGCATGCCCTTGGGTGCGGGCTCGAAGGGCGCCGGCCCGCCCGCCTGCAGCGCCACCAGGTAGGGGCGCGCGGCGCGCGGGAAGCTGAGCTCGAACTGCACGCTGTCGTAGACCGGATCGAAGGTGCGCAGCGACAGGAAGTAGAGGTAGCGGCCCTCGGGGTCGAAGGCCGGCGCGTAGTCGCGGAACTCGGGCGTGGTCGCCAGCAGCGTGCGGCCGGGGCCGGCGGACGTCACCTCGCAGAGCTTGATGGCCGTGTGGCGCGGGCTGGTGGCGTAGGTGTAGGCCAGCCAGCCGCCGCAGGGCGACCACACCGGGTCTTCGATGCGTGCGCAGTCGCTGCGGTCGGCGCGGAACAGCGCCCCGCTGGCGACGTCGCCGACCCACAGCTCCATGCGGTGGTTGGCGATGGCCACCGCCGAGCCCTGCGGCGCCGCACGCAGCGCGGTGACGCGGCCCAGCACTTCGGGGCCCCAGGGCAGCACGCGCGTGCCTTCGGCGGTGAGGGCTTCGACCCGTTCCTCGCCGCTGGCGTCGCTGACCGCGACCAGCGTGCTGCCGTCGGCCAGCCACTGCCCCAGGCGACGCCGCGCCGGCGTGTCGCCGTGGCGCTGCACGGCGCCTTCCCACAGCGCCATCGTCGCCAGCTGGCCGCGCACTTCCAGCGCCAGGCTGTGGCCGGCGGGGTGGACGTTCAGGCCCTGCAGGTGCTCGGCTGCCGCGACGTGGCGGCGCGCCGCCTGGGTGCGCGCGCCGGGCACGGCAATGTCGATGCGGCGACTGGCGCCGACGGTGGGGTCGTAGAGCCAGAGTTCGGCGCCGCACTGGTAGGCGATGCGCCGGCCGTCACCGCTGGCATGGCGGGCGTAGTGGGTGGCGTGGTCGGTGTGGCGCGTGACGCCGCTGCCGTCGGCAGCACAGGAGTAGAGGTTGCCCACGCCTTCGCCGTCGCCCAGGAAGTACAGGCGTTCGCCGATCCACATCGGGCAGCTGAGGTTGCCCGCCAGGTTCGAAAGCCGCGTGAACTGGCCGCTGCCGGCAGCGCCTTCCACCCACAGGTGGCCGGCGGTGCCGCCGCGGTAGCGCTTCCAGCGCGCCGGGTCGACGGTGTTGCGGCCGATGGCGCGCCGGCCCTGCAGGCCGTAGGCGAGGTGGTTGATCTGGCCCAGCGGCACGCGTTCGGGCAGGCCGCCGGCCGGGTCCAGCGTGTAGGCGTGCCAATTGCGGAAGAAGGGCTGGCCGTGGTTGCTGGAGAAGACGATGCGGCCCTCGGGCGTCCAGCCGCGCACCGCCAGGTCGCTGCCCAGCCAGGTCAGGCGCCGCGCCGGGCCGCCGGCGGCGGGCATCAGCCAGACCTCGGCATGCTGCTCGTCGCGCCCGGCATAGGCGACCCAGCGTCCGCAGGGCGACAGGCAGGGCGTGGCGGGTTCGGACAGCCCTGCCGTCAGCCGCTGCGCCGTGCCGCCGGCGGTGCCGACGCGCCAGAGGTCGTCGTCGCTGACGAAGACCAGGGTATCGCCCTGCAGCGTGGGCATGCGCAGGTAGGCCGGCGGTGGGAGATCAGGGCTCATGGCAGGTGCGGCAGGCGGGGTCGATCGACGATCTTCCCACGGTAGCGTGCGATTCCGCACTGCCGACCACCCCCGTAAGAAGGTTCTCCCCCCGCTGCGGGATGTCCACCCCCGAAGGTCGGGCAGATCATCGCGCCCCGACAGACACCCCGAGCCAGGAACCCGCCATGCGATTCGACGAGACCCATGAAGGCGACTACCGCATCTACGTCGGCGCCGTCGAGGCGCCGCGCGGCGAGGGCTACATCGCGGCGCTGGTCGTCAACCGCGTGCGCGGCGCCGCCACGCCGCAGCGCGAGGCCTTCCGCGACGACAGCCTGGCCTGCGGCTACCGCTGGCGCTCGGCCGAGGAAGCGCTGCAGTACGCGATGAACCGCGCCCGCGAACTGATCCGCTCGCGTTCGCAGATGCTGGCCTGCTGAAGGCCGGGCGCGACTTCAGTGGTGCAGCGCTGCGGCCACGCCCAGCAGCGTGCCCAGCCCGGCAACGCCGTACATGCCCCACTGCAGCCAGCGCCTCTTGGTCAAGAGGGCCATGGCGGCCAGCGCGATGGAGATCTGCAAGGCTGTCGTCGCCTGGGCCCAGCGGTGATGGACGTGCATTTGCGCGTCTGACTGTTCGTCCCAGTCCTTCGATTCGGCTTCCAGCTTCTCGGCCGCCAGCTTGATGTCGGCCTTCTCCTTCTTGTAGCGCTCGACCTCGTCCTTGTAGCCGGCGCGCTTGTCCTCGGGCGCGATCACCGTGGCCAGTTCGGCCAGGTTCTGCTTGTTGCTCTTGGCCTGGTAGAAGTTCCACTGGTTGGAAGCCTCGGTCTTCTTGATCGCGGCGTTGTTCTTGTAGAGCCCGGCGTTGGCCTGCGTGGCGCCGCCCATGTAGGAGAACAGCGCCCCCACCGTGGCGATGATGGCCGTGGCCACGGCGATGGTGCCGGCCGAGGGGTCGTGCGAGCCATGCTCGGCGACATGCTCGATCTCGTGGTCGTGCGGGCCGTGGACGTGGAAACCATGGTCTGACATCGGTGCTGCCCCCTCGAGTGCGCTGTGAGGCCGCGATTGTGGCGCGGCGGGATAATTCGGCCATGACCAAGTCGCGCGTCGTCGTCGGCCTGAGCGGTGGAGTCGATTCCGCGGTGACGGCCTGGCTGCTGAAGCAGCAGGGGCATGAGGTCGTCGGCATCTTCATGAAGAACTGGGAGGGCGACGACGACGACGCATACTGCTCGTCGAACGCCGATTTCGTCGACGCCGCGGCGGTGGCCGATGTCATCGGCATCGAGATCGAGCATGTCAACTTCGCCGCCGAGTACCGCGACCGCGTCTTCGCCGAGTTCCTGCGCGAATACGCCGCCGGGCGCACGCCCAACCCCGACGTGCTTTGCAATGCCGAGATCAAGTTCAAGGCCTTCCTCGACCACGCGATGCGGCTGGGCGCCGAGAAGATTGCCACCGGCCACTATGCCCGCGTGCGCGAACGCGGCGGCCGCTTCGAGCTGCTCAAGGGCCTGGACCCGGCCAAGGACCAGAGCTACTTCCTGCACCGCCTGAACCAGGCCCAGCTCAGCCGCACCTGGTTCCCGGTGGGCGGGCTGGCCAAGACCGAGGTGCGGCGCATCGCTGCCGAGGCGGGGCTGCCGAACGCGAAGAAGAAGGACTCCACCGGCATCTGCTTCATCGGCGAACGGCCCTTCCGCGAGTTCCTGCAGCGCTACCTGCGCCACGAGCCCGGGCCCATGGTGGACGAGCGCGGGCGCGAGCTCGGCCGCCATGTCGGCCTGTCGTTCTACACCCTGGGCCAGCGCCAGGGCCTGGGCATCGGCGGCGTGCGCGAAGGCGGCGGCGCCGACGGCCTGCACGCGCCCTGGTACGTGGCGCACAAGGACATCGCCGACAACACCCTGCACGTGGTGCAGGGCCATGACCATGCCTGGCTGCAGTCGCACTGGCTGGCCGCGCAGGACCTGAGCTGGGTCGCCGGCGCGCCGCCCGCGGCCGGCGCGCTGGCGGCCAAGACGCGCTACCGCCAGGCCGATGCCGCCTGCACCGCGGTGCCGGGCGGCGATGCGCTGCGGCTGGACTTCCAGGACGCGCAATGGGCCGTCACGCCCGGCCAGAGCGCGGTGCTGTACGACGGCGAGGTCTGCCTGGGCGGCGGCGTGATCTCCGTCGCGCAGGCCCAGGAGACCTGCGTCGCCGCCGTGGCGGCGACGGCAGCGCTCAGCAGGCCGCGGCGGCCGGGCGGCGGCGGCGCGCCGCCCAGGCCAGCAGGCCGGCGCCACCGGCCAGGAAGAGCTGCAGCGTCTCGGGTTCCGGCACGGCGGCGACGGCGCTGACGCCGTTGAGGGTGATGCTGCCGGTCCAGGTGCCGGACTCGTCGCCGACATAGGAGTAGCCGTTGCCGAGCCAGATGTCGGGGTCGCTGCTGCCGCCGGTGAAGGTCAGCGGCGTGGCCAGCGTGACGCTGTCGATGACGGTCGTGCCAGGCGCGTCGGAATCGCCGTTGGCCCAGGGGATGGTCTCGCTGGCACCGAGGTCGCCGACGCTGCCGACCTGCAGCAGCCCGCCGAAGTCGAGCGGCGGGTAAGCGACGTAGAGCGTGAGGTCGCTGGCGTACACCAGGTCGACGGAATTGCTCAGCGTGGCGTTCACCGACACGCCGGTCAGCGTGCCCACCACCCCGCTCGTCAGGCTGCCCGCGAGCTGGGTGAACTCGTAGCCGTCCAGGGTGAGGTCGGTGAAGGTGTAGGTGATGCTGGTGGGGGTGGACGAGCTGACGGTGATGCCGGTGCTGGCCTTGGGCGCGGCGTGGGCGGCGACGCCGAAGCTGCCGAGGAAGGCCAGGACTGCGACGGCCAGGGTGTGTTGTTTCATGGCGGATCTCGAAGGGAGGTTCGGGGGAAGTGACAGGGCACGCCTGGACGCGGCAACGCGGACTTCGGCAGCACGCGTGCAGCGTCGCACGGTGCGCGCAGCGGGTCAACGGCAGCGCGGCTTCGACCCCTCATTCGGGCGCCCCGCAGTCGGGCGGCAACACCCGGGAAACCTACAGTCGGCGCCCCAGGATCAGCGCCCAGCGCAGCCGGCCGTCGGCGCCCGGCGCGCAGGCCAGCGCCATCTCGGTCACATCGGCGTCGTAGAGGTTGGCGCAGTGGCCGGGGCTGGCGGTCCAATCGGCCAGCACCTGGGCGACGCCGGTCTGGCCCTGGGCCAGGTTCTCGGCGACGCGGGCGTAGCGGTAGCCGGCGGCCGCGGCGCGCTGGCCCAGCGTCTCGCCGCCGCGGCCGGTGTGGATGAGCGTGCCGTGGTCGGCCATCCACTCGGCCTGCTGGCGGGCCACCGAGGCCAGCAGCGGCTGCCAGGCCAGCGCACCTGCCACCGCCAGGCGGCCGCGCTCGCCGCAGTCGGCACCGCGTTCGCGCAGCGCGTTGAGCTGCTGCAGCGCGGCGGCGTCGAGGCCGGCGGGGCAGACGTCCTGCGCCCGCGCGGGCGGCAGCGCCAGCACCAGCGACAGGGCAAAGGCGAGGGCCGGACAAGGCGCGGCAGCGGCATTCATGGCGGTGGCCATTGTGCCGGCGGGCCGGGTGGCGGCTGCTGGACAATGCCGCACCCCGACGCCTGCCCGCCCCGATGACCGACGAAGCCCGCCCGCGCCTGGCTGCGCTGCCACGCACCCCCGCTCTCGCCCTGCCGCCGCGCCGCCGCCGTCGCCGCTGGCTGTGGCTGGCAGCCGGCGTGGTGCTGGCGCTGCTGGTCGCGGCCGGCGTCGCCACGCGCAAGGCCGAGGTGCAGGCCAGCAGCGTGATGACGGCCTACCCCTCGGCGCAGTACGCGCAGCTCACCGCCTCGGGTTACGTCGTCGCGCAGCGCCGCGCCGCGGTGTCCAGCAAGGGCACCGGCCGGCTCATCGAGCTGAAGGTGCGCGAGGGCAGCCCGGTGAAGTCGGGCGAGCTCATCGGGCGGCTGGACGCCAGCGACGTCGACGCCGCCCTCGTCGCCGCCCAGGCCGGCCTGCGCCAGGCCCGGGCCGGCGTCGGCCAGGCCGAAGCCGCGCTGCGCCAGGCCCAGGTGGAACTGGGCAATGCCGAGGCCGAGCTGCAGCGCAGCCTGGGCCTGGTGCAGCAGGGCTTCGTCTCGGCGCAGGCGGTGGACGCGGCGCGCCGCCGTGCCGACGCGGCGCGTGCCGGCGTGGCCTCGGCGCAGGCCGGCATCGCCTCGGCGCAGGGCGGCGTGGCGGCGGCGCAGGCGCAGATCCAGGTCCAGCAGGTCAACCGCGCCAACACCGAGATCCGCGCCCCCTTCGACGGCGTGGTGCTGGTGAAGAACGCCAACGTCGGCGACATGATCACGCCCTTTTCCAGCGCCGCCGGCGCCCAGGGCGCGGTGGTGACGATGGCCGACATGGGCACGCTGGAGGTCGAGGCCGACGTCTCCGAGAGCAACGTCGGCAAGGTCAGGATCGACATGCCGGTGGAGATCAGCCTGGACGCGCTGCCGGATGCGCGCTTCCGCGGCAGCGTCACGCGCATCGTGCCCACGGTGGACCGCGCCAAGGCCACCGTGATGACCAAGGTGCGCTTCGAGCAGATCGACCCCCGCGTGCTGCCCGAGATGAGCGCCAAGGTGGTGTTCCTGTCGCAGCGCCCGGGCGAGGGCGACTTCAAGCCCGTGGTGGCGGTGAACCCGAAGACGGTGGTCGAGCGCGACGGCAGGAAGGTGGTGCTGCGCATCGACGGCGACACCCTGCTGGCCGTGCCCGTGAGCCCCGGCCGCACGCTGGGCGACGCGCTGGAGATCACCGGCGGCACGCTCAAGCCCGGCGAGCGGCTGGTGCTGAGCCCCGCGGACAAGCTCGTCGGCGGCGCCAGGGTCACGGTGGCCGGCAAGTGAGCGATGCCGCCGCGGCGCCGCCGCTGATCCGCATCCGCCACCTCGCCAAGGCCTACCACCGCGGCGAGCAGGACATCCCGGTGCTGCAGGGCATCGAGCTGGAAGTGCAGGCCGGCGAGTTCGTGGCGCTGATGGGCCCCAGCGGCTCGGGCAAGAGCACGCTGCTCAACCTCATCGCCGGCATCGACCAGCCCAGCAGCGGCACGATCGAGATCGGCGGCGTCGACATCGCCACCCTCAGCGAAGGCGAGCTGGCCGACTGGCGCGCCGTCAACGTCGGCTTCATCTTCCAGTTCTACAACCTGATCCCGGTGCTCAACGCCTTCGAGAACGTCGAGTTGCCGCTGCTGCTGACCGGCCTCGGCCCACGCCAGCGCCGCGAGCGCGTGGCCCAGGTGCTGTCGCTGGTGGGGCTGTCGGACCGCGCCGACCATGTGCCCAACGAACTCAGCGGCGGCCAGCAGCAGCGCGTGGCCATCGCCCGCGCGCTGGTCACCGACCCGACGCTGATCGTCGCCGACGAGCCCACCGGCGACCTCGACCGCACCACCGGCGAAGAGGTGCTGTCGCTGCTGGAACAGCTGGTGACGGAGCTGGGCAAGACCATCGTGATGGTGACGCACGACCCCAAGGCGGCGGCGCGCGCGCACCGCATGGTGCACCTGGAAAAGGGGGTGCTGGTGGACGAGCTCGTGGCCTGAGGACGGCCGATGTTCCTCTTCCGCCTGCTGCTGAAGAACGCCTTCCGCCACCGCCTGCGCACGCTGCTGACGATGCTGGGGCTGGTGGTGGCGGTGTGCGCCTTCGGCCTGCTGCGCACCATCGTCGATGCCTGGTACGCGGGGGCCGAGGCCAGCAGCAGCACGCGGCTCATCGTGCGCAGCGCCACCAGCCTGACGGTGCCGCTGCCGCTGGCCTATGCCGAGCGGCTGCGCGCCGTCGACGGCGTCAGCGGCGTGAGCTGGAGCAACTGGTTCGGCGGCATCTACGTCACCGAGCGCAACTTCTTCCCGCAGTTCGCCGTCGACGGGCCCACCTACCTGGCGCTGTACCCCGAGTTCGTGGTCGGCGACGAGGCCCGCGTGGCCTGGCTGCGCGACCGCAAGGGCGTGCTCGTCGGCCGCAAGCTGGCCAACAAGTTCGGCTGGCAGGTGGGCGACAACATCCCGCTGCGCGGCACCATCTACACCGGCACCTGGAACTTCACGCTGCGCGCCATCTACGACGGCGCCGATGCCGGGGTCGACGAGAACCAGATGCTGATGCACTGGTCCTTCCTGAACGAGACCGTGAAGGCGCGCTACCCCGGCCGCAACGACTACGTGGGCGTGTTCGTGGCCGGCATCCGCGACCCCAACAACGCCGCCGTCATCTCGCAGCGCATCGACGCCCAGTTCGCCAATTCGGTGGCCGAGACGCTGACCGAGACCGAGAAGGCCTTCCAGCTCGGCTTCGTCGCGATGAGCGAGGCCATCCTGGTGGCGCTGCAGGCGGTGAGCTTCATCATCATCGTCATCATCATGGCGGTGATGGCCAACACGATGGCGATGACGGCGCGCGAGCGCCTGGCCGAGTACGCGACGCTGAAGGCGCTGGGCTTTCCGCCGGCCTTCGTGGTGCGGCTGCTGTTCGGCGAGAGCCTGCTCATCGCGCTGCTCGGCGGCATCGCCGGGCTGCTGCTGACGTTGCCGCTGGCCGCGGCCTTCGCCGGCGCCACCGGCACGCTGTTCCCGGTGTTCCGCGTCTCGGCCACGACGATGGCGCTGCAGCTGGGCGCGGCGCTCGTCGTGGGCGTGGTGGCGGCGGCCTGGCCGTCTTGGAAGATGAGCCGCATCGACATCGTGGCCGGGCTGCGGCACGTCGCCTGAGAGCCTGAAAGCGCTGCCGCCGCGCGCAGCGCTGGCGCCGGTCGGCGCCCTGGTGTTTTCCCTCCCCGGAATTGCGGTTCCGTACGTATCCAGCGCAGCCGGGGCAGCTGCCGCTGGCCCTACACTCGCGGCCACCTTGCACGCACCCCCCGGCCCAGGCTCAGCATGAGCGACGACCACATCCTTGAAACCCGCGCCCTGACGAAGGAGTTCAAGGGCTTCGTCGCCGTGAGCAAGGTCGACCTGAAGGTGAAGCGCGGCAGCATCCATGCGCTCATCGGCCCCAACGGCGCAGGCAAGACCACCTGCTTCAACCTGCTGACCAAGTTCCTCACCCCGACCTCGGGGCAGATCCTCTTCGACGGCCACGACATCACCGCCGAGACGCCGGTGCACATCGCGCGCCGCGGCGTCATCCGCTCGTTCCAGATCTCGTCGGTGTTCCCCCACCTGACGGTGCTGGAGAACGTGCGCGTGGCGCTGCAGCGGCAGATGGAAAGCTCGTTCCAGTTCTGGCGCTCCGAGAGCACGCTGAAGCGGCTGAATCCGCTGGCCATCGAGCTGCTGCGCGAGGTCGACCTGGAGAAGTACGCCGACCTCACCGCGGTCGAGCTCAGCTACGGCCGCAAGCGCGCGCTGGAGATCGCCACCACGCTGGCGATGGCGCCCAAGCTGATGCTGCTGGACGAGCCGACGCAAGGCATGGGCCTGGAAGACGTGGACCGCATCCGCCAGCTCATCAAGAAGGTGGCGGCCAGCCGCACCGTGCTGATGGTCGAGCACAACATGAGCGTGGTCAGCAGCATCGCCGACACCATCACCGTGCTGCAGCGCGGCGCCACGCTGGCCGAGGGGCCCTACGAGGTGGTGTCGAAGAACCCGGCGGTGATCGAGGCCTACATGGGCAGCGCCAACACCGAACTGCAGGGCGCACATTGATGTCTGCCCCGTTCCTCGAGGTCAGGGACCTGCACGGCTGGTACGGCGAATCGCACGTGCTCCACGGCATGGACTTCCACGTCGACGAGGGCGAGGTGGTGACGCTGCTGGGCCGCAACGGCGCCGGCCGCACCAGCACCCTGCGCGCCATCATGGGCCTGATCGGCAGCCGCAAGGGCAGCATCCAGGTCAAGGGCACCGAGACCATCGCCATGGCCACCCACCGCATCGCGCGGCTGGGCATCGGCTACTGCCCCGAAGAGCGCGGCATCTTCAGCAGCCTGTCGGCGGAGGAGAACCTGATGCTGCCGCCCGTGCTCAGCCCCGGCGGCATGGGCGTGGACGAGATCTACGCCATGTTCCCAAACCTGAAGGAACGCGCGCAGAGCCAGGGCACGCGGCTGTCGGGCGGCGAGCAGCAGATGCTGGCAGTGGCGCGCATCCTGCGCACGGGCGCGCGGCTGCTGCTGCTCGACGAGATCTCCGAAGGCCTGGCCCCGGTCATCGTCCAGAAGCTGGCCGAGATGGTGACGACGCTGCGCCGCCAGGGCTACACCATCGTCATGGTGGAACAGAACTTCCGCTTCGCCGCGCCGCTGGCCGACCGTTTTCTGGTCGTCGAGCATGGCCAGGTCATCCAGTCCTTCACGCAGGCCGAGCTGCCTTCGCGGCTGGAGCGCCTGCACGAATACCTGGGCGTATGACATGGTGCCCCCAAGCTCGCTATCGCTCGCTACCCCC
>CAIWPS010000557.1 GCA_903914615.1 uncultured beta proteobacterium
GATCTCGGTCAGCGGGTCGGGCCGGCGCGGCGGCGCCGGGCTCACATCAGCGGGCGGCTGCCGCACCGCGGCCTCCCGACGAGGATGTCGCCGCGCGCCACCGAATGCAGCCGCATCTGGGTGAAGCCGTTGAGCGAGACATGGCGGGCGACGAAGCGTTCGAGCACGCAGCCCAGCAGGAAGGCGCTGGCGCCTTCGAAGGACAGGTCGTCGACCTCGACCTTCACCTCGACACCGCGGCCGAAGGTGATGGGCCCGGGCAGCGGCAGCCGCCGCACCACCGACTGCAACTGCACCGAACGCAGGCCGTCGAGCTGGCGCTGCGCGCCGGCGTCGCCGCTGGGCGCGTACAGGCGCAGGATCTCGCGCAGCGCCGCCGCGCCGTGCTCGGCGTCGGTGTCGGTGAGCGAGAGGTGGTTGAGCGTGAGCTGGTTGATCAGCTTCCACGCGATGTTGCCTTCGCGCAGCGCCGAGCTCGGGCGCGACGGGCCCTTGATGACGTGGATGCTCTTCACCGGCGCGGTCTGCGTCAGCGTGAGGTCGCCGCGCGCGCTGCCCACCGGCATCAGCAGCGGCAGGTCGCGGTTGGTGCACAGCGCGCGCACGCCGAGCTGGCGCAGCTCGGCGGCGAAGGGCGCCTCGTGCGCATCGACGACAGAGAGGTAGACCTCGGTGCCGATGTAGGAGGTGCGCGGCCCGTCGCGGTGCTGCACCTGCGACAGCAGCCGCGGTTCGCGCTGCACCGAGTAGTAGGCGTTGTGGGTGCGCACCTCGGTGTGGAAGGCGTTGTAGAAGGGCAGGAAGCGCCACTCGCTGTTGACGCCGCTGCCGTAGCCCAGCACTTCGGTGATGGAGTGCACCTCGTAGTCCATCGGCCGCGTGCGGTCGGGAATGACGTGGAGCTCGTTGCCGTCGTTGCCGACATGGATGCGGTCGCAGCGCCGCTCCAGCAGGTTCACCGCCGGCACGCAGTGCAGTGCCAGGCTGCCGGCATCCACCGACTGCAGCAGCGCGTTGTCGGCGCGCGAGAAGAGGATGACGATGTCGACCTCGCTGCCGCCATGGCGGCGCAGCGCCTCGCCGACGCCCTGGATGTCGAAGAACAGGAAGCGCTGCGGAAAGGCGAAATACTCCTGCAGCACGCGGTAGCCCTCGAAGCCCTGCAGCGTCTGCGGCAGCAGGGCCTGGTCGTCGTCGAAGCCGACGGAGGCGATGCTGGCGCCGTCCAGCGCCTCGTGCCAGCCTGCGGGGCGCTTCGTCGGCAGCACCAGCACGCCCAGGGCGTGGCCGCACACCATCTCGTGCAGCCGGTAGGCGACGTCGTCGATGCCGGTGCAGTGCAGACGCAGGTCGGCCAGCTGCAGCTGCGAGAAGTCCAGCCCGGCGGTGGTGCGCAGGCGCAGCCGCAGGCCGGACCGGTACTTGCGCCATTCCGGCACGGCGGCCATCGGCAGGTCGGCGGCGTGCGTGAAGTATTCGGCCTGGGCCAGCTCCAGCGGCCACATCGTCAGGGCCTGCGCGGTGCGGAATTCGCACACCGTGGCACCGGCCTTGCCGGCCTGGCTGACCATGGCGCTGCCGCGCGGCAGCGTCAGGCCGGCGGCCAGGCTGGCGTCGCCGAGCTCGGGCTGGAACTGGGCGATGAGCATCGACGGCGTGGGCGCCAGGAACTGCGGGTAGACGATCTCCAGCAGGCGCTGGGTGAAGCGCGGGAATTCGGCGTCGAGCTTGAGCTGGATGCGCCCGGCGAGGAAGGCGAAGCCTTCCATCAGCCGTTCGACGTAGGGGTCGCTGACCTCCAGGCCTTCCATGCCCAGCCGCGCCGCGATCTTGGGGAAGGCCTTGGCGAACTCGCCGCCCATCTCGCGCAGGTGGCGCAGTTCCTCGTTGTAGTAGCGCAGCAGCCGCGGGTCCATGGCGGCCGCTCAGCGGTTGAGCTCGCGCACGGCGACGCGGCCGGTCTCGAGGTCGATGTCGGTGTGCAGCAGCAGTTCCAGCGGCACCGGCTGCGCCCACAGCTGGCCGCTGATGCGAAAGCCGATCTGGTTGTGGTGGTCGAGCTGGTCTTCGGAGACCACCGCCTGCACCACCAGCGACTCGGGCAGGATGCGCGGCTCGTGGTCGAGGATGGCCTGGCGCACGCGCGCCTGCAGCACCAGCGGGTCGATCGTCGAAGCGGTCAGGCCCGACAGCGCCGGCAGGCCGTAGTTCAGCACCGAGTTGCGCGCCTGCGCGGCCTGCGACCAGTCGATCTCGTTGGCCGAAGGCGCGGTGGCGTTGAGCAGCCAGGCCAGGTCGCGCAGCACGAGTTCGCGCAGCCGGTTGCGGTTGATGACGCGCGACTCCACGGCTTCCTGCAGCGAGCCGGGCTCGTCGTCGGTGAGCCGGTCCAGCAGCGCCGGCTGCAGGCGCTCCTGGGTGCGCAAGGTGGCCATGGCGGCTGCGGCCTCAGGCCCCGGCCGGGGGCTCGGCAGGCTCGGCGGCAGCGGCCAGCGTCACCGAGCGCAGGTCCATCAGCGCCACTTCCGCGCTGTCGGTGGTGATCAGGCGCTGGCCCAGGCCGACGTAGCTGCCGGTCGCGGTCTCGCGCCATTCGGTGCCGCGCGCCAGCGCCAGCGGGCCGCCGCCGGCGAGCTCGGTGCCGGGGTAGCGGGTGGGGATCAGGCCCACCACCTCGCCGCCGTTGGAGAACTGGAAATGCGCCGGCATCCACACCGCATCACGCAGGTCCTGCGGCGGGTCGATGTCGATCTGGGCCAGGCGGTCGAAGGGCAGCCAGTAGTAGCGGCCGTTGATGACGGCTTCCAGCGTCGGGCCGAGGCGGCTGTCGGCATCGGCGATCCAGCCGAAGGGCTGGCCGTCGAGCGTGCCCGCGGTGGCCGGCGCCTGCTCCAGCGCCTGCGCCCGCAGCTGCTGTGCGGCCTCGGGCTCGCCGCGGCCTTCGCGCAGCAGGGCCTCGATCATCAGCGCCGTCCAGGTCTCGGGCTGGCCGAAGAGCATGGGCACCTTGTGGCCGGCGAAGACCTGCATGCGCAGCGTCTCGCAGGCGATGGCCTCGCGGTAGGTCTGCACCATGGGCAGCGTGCCGGGGTCGAGTTCGAGCGAGACGTTGAGCTGGTTCAGCGCGCGGTCCCACTGCCCCAGCACGCA
>CAIWPS010000558.1 GCA_903914615.1 uncultured beta proteobacterium
CAGATGCAGCACCTGGAACACCATGCCACCGCCCCGCCGCCCCAGCCTTGCCCGCCTGCCGGGCCGGCCCTCGTGACAGGCCGCCACCTGCCCCTGGCCGGCCCGCTTCTGGCTGCGCTGCTCTGCGCCACGGCCTGGGCGCAGGATGCCGACGGTCCTACCGACGACAGCACCCGCAGCGGCCGCGGCCGCGCCCCGGCGGTGGCCGACGACCCCAACCGCATCGAGATCACCGGCCAGCGCGACGAGGTGGCGCAGCGCCGCGTCTCCACCGCGGCCAAGATCATCGTCGGCCGCGAGGAGATCGAGCAGTACGGCGACGTCACCGTGGCCGACGTGCTCAAGCGCCTGCCCAGCGTCACCATCGCCGGCCGGCCGGGGCGCGGCGGCCAGATCCGCATGCGCGGCATGGGCAACGGCTACACCCAGATCCTGCTCGACGGCGAGCGCGTGCCGCGGGGCTTTTCCATCGACCAGCTCTCGCCCGACCAGATCGAGCGCATCGAGATCTACCGCGCCCCCACCGCCGAGACCGGCGCGCGCGCCATCGCCGGCACCATCAACATCATCCTGCGCGAGCCCATCCGCGTGCGCGGCGACGACCTGCGCGCCGGCGCCTCGGTCGAACGCGGGCGGGCGCAGCCCAATGTCTCGTGGACGCGCAACGACGCGCTGGGCGAGCACGGCACCTACAACCTCAACCTGTCGGTGAACCGCCTGAACCAGCGCACCGACACCGAGGCCGACACCAGCTACGTCAACCTCGCCACCGGCCACCTCGACCTGGCGCAGCAGCTGCGCACCGAGCAGTTCCAGCAGCGCGCGTCCTTCCACCTCACCGGGCGCGCGCAATGGGCGCTTTCCGGCGGCGACCAGTTCAGCATCCAGCCCTTCGTGGTGCTCTCGCAAGGCAGCTCGCCGACCTACGGCCAGCTCGCGCAGACGGCCGGCGCCAGCCCCGCGCCTTACGCCACCAGCAGCACGGTGTCCACCGCCAGCTCGTCGCTGGGGCGGGTCGCGCTGCAGTACAAGGCCCGGCTGGGCGCGGCCACGCGGCTGGACGTGCGCGGCAACGTCGGCAAGTTCGATTCCGACAGCGACGCGCTGCTCGACGAGTACGGCGCGCCGCCGGCCGCGCCGGTGCTGGTGCAGGACACGCTGGCGCGCATCCACGACCGCTCGTGGAGCTTCAACGGCAAGCTCTCGCATGTCCTGGCCGACAAGCACAGCCTGCTCGCCGGGCTCGAGGCCGAAGGCGTCAACCGCACGGAAACGAGCATCACGACGATCAACGGCGTGCCTTCGCTGCCCGACTTCGGCGGCGACCTGCAGGCCTCGACGCGGCGCCTGGCCGCCTACGCCCAGGACGAATGGGACCCGTCGGCCGACTGGTCGGCCTACGCCGGGCTGCGCTGGGAAGAGATCACCACGACCAGCGCCTCGATCGGCAACCCGGTGCGCAACAATGGCATCGTGCTCTCGCCGCTGCTGCACGCGGTGTGGCGCTTCGACCAGCCCTCGCGCGACCAGATGCGCTTCAGCCTGACGCGCAGCTACCGCGCGCCGAGCCTGCAGAACCTGACCGCGCTGCCCAGGCTCAACACGCTGTTTCCGGCGCCGGGGCCCAACACCGCGTCCAGCGCCGACAAGGCCGGCAACCCGGCGCTGCTGCCCGAGCTGGCGCGCGGCGTCGATATCGCCGTCGAGCATTACCTGCCCACCGGCGGCGTCATGACGGTGAGCGTGTTCAGGCGCAACATCGAAGACCTGATCCGCAACATCACGACGCTGGAGACCGTGCCCTGGGCCAACACCCCGCGCTGGGTGACGCGGCCGCAGAACATCGGCGACGCGATGACGCAGGGCATCGAGTTCGACGCCAAGTTCCGCCTCGATGAGGTCGTCGACAACGCACCGCCGCTGACGCTGCGCGCCAACCTCAGCGTCTACGGCTCCAAGGTCGAAGGCGTGCCCGGCCCCAACAACCGCATCGACCAGCAGCCGCGCGCCAGCGCCAACCTGGGCGGCGAGTACAAGCTGCGCAGCTGGCCGCTGACGCTGGGCGCCAACGTCAACTGGATACCCCCCTACACGGTGCAGCAGACCAGCCTGCAGGCCACGAGCTACGAGCTGACGCGCGTCGTCGACGCCTTCGCGCTGTGGTCGATCACGCCGACGACGCGGCTGCGCCTGTCTCTGAGCAACCTGGTGCCGCGCAGCTACGTCACCGGCAGCACCATCATCGCCAGCGGGCAGACGCAGACCACGATCACCAACGGGCCCACCTACCAGGTGCTGGGGCTGCGGCTGGAAATGAAACTCTGAACGCCGGCGGCGGCGCGGCGGTCAATCGTCGTCGTCGTCGTCGCCCGGCTTGCCCTGCAGCGCCGGGTAGGGGCGGCGCTCCATCAGGCCCTCCCAGAGCACGCGGTGGAAGCGCGCCGCCGGCACCTGGTCGGCGTCGGAGAAGTCGAAGCCGGCCGTGACGCGGTCCCAGTAGGCGGCGTCGTGCCGCGGCCGCAGGTCGGCACCGCCCGCGTAGGGCGTGGCCGCGGGCAGCGCCAGCGAGGTCGTCTTCAGCACCGTCGAGGCCACCGCCGTGTAGGTCCAGGTGCCGGGGCCGTGGATGTCGAAGACGTCCACCATCGGCCCCTGGTAGGCGGTGTTCAGGTTGATGTGCTGCGTGCCCAGGATGTCCTCGATGGTGCGCAGCGCATTGACCTGGCTGTAGCGCGTGCTGACCACCGCGCCCTGCTTCACGTAGGGGCCGACGACGAAGGCCGGGCCGCGGTGCGAGTCGACATGGTCGGGGCCGTCCTGCACGTCGTCCTCGGTGACGATGACGAGCGTGTCGGCGGCATAGCGGCTGTGCGCCACGGCCTCGATCAGCAGGCCCACCGCCAGGTCGCAGTCGGCCTGCTGCGTCTCGGGCGTGTTGACGCCGGCCAGCGCGTTGCCGAAGCTGCCCATGTGGTCGTGGCTCAGCCGCACCAGCGACAGGTTGGGCAGGTCGCCGCTGGCCGCGTAGCGGTCGAACTCGCGCTTCCATTCGTCGAAGCGCCAGAGGTCGGCGTAGCGCTGGTCGAAGCCGCGGAAGTAGACGTCGGTGAGCGGTGCCAGTTCGGCATCCAGCGCCGCCACCTGCACCTCGCCGGTGGCATGGGGTGCGGTCAGGGGCGCCGCCGCGGTGCCGACGGCACCGATGTTGTTGACGAGGAAGCCATAGTTGCGCACCGTCAGGCCGGCCTGCAGCACGGCGCTGAAGATGTAGCCCTTCTGGATGCCGAAGGGCGCGTCCGACGACGCGTGGTTGCCGGTGCCCGCCAGCAGGTTGGGCGTGCCGCCGGGCAGCCCCGCCGAGGCCCGGCTGTAGTTCGCGGTGCCCGCGGGCCCGGCGGCGGCGTCGCGCTGCGCCACGGTGGCCAGGTTGACGGGCACGCCGCGGTTGGTGCCCTCGGACTCGTAGGACAGGCCGCGGTTGACGGCGGCGTAGTTGATCTGCTGCGTGATCGTCTCGGTGTTGGTGACGCGGCCCTGCAGCGCCCACGACCAGCCGTCCATGCTGCCGTCGCCGGGGTTCATGAAGCGGTCCAGGGTCACGAACTGGCGCGCCAGGCGGTGGTAGTTGGGCGTCAGCGCCTCGCCGAACTGGGTCAGCGACGGGTCGCCGTCGGCGCCGTGGCCGAGGTCGCCCAGCACCTGGTCGTAGGTGCGGTTCTCCTTGACGACGTAGATGACGTGCTTGATGTGCTGGCGCAGGAAGGCCATCTCGGCCGCGCCCGTGGCTGCAGGCGCCGCGGCGTAGAAGTTGTTCTGCGCCACGCGCTCGGTCAGCCCCGGCAGCGCGTCGGCGGCGGGCAGCGGCGCGCTCAGCAGCGAGGCGCGTTCGAGCTGGAACTGGAACTGGTTCGAAGCCTTGGCCGCCTTGGCCGCCGCCGCGCTGCCGCCGGCGTAGGTGCCGGCGCGCATCTGCCCGGTGCTGCCGGCGAGGTGGCCGCGGTTGGGGCCGGTGAGGCTCTTGCCGTTGACGATGTACAGCCAGCGCCCGTCGGCGCTGGGCGTGAGGTCGTGCGGCTCGTAGGCGGTGGGTATGAGCGCACTGACCGTGCCCGCCTGCGCCCCTTCGAGCGGGATCACCGCGATGGCGTTGGCGCCGGCATTCACGGCATAGAGCGTGCGGCCGTCGGGCGCGAGCGTGACCGCAAACGTGGCGGCTCCGGTGTAGCGCTGGCCGCTGAGCAGGCGGGCCGGCGCGCGCGCGTCGATGCGGCCGACGAGGGCGCGCGCGGCGGTGTCGATGACGGCCACCTGGTCCGCATTGTCCTGGGCCACGTACAGGCGCGACTGCGTGCGGTCCAGCGCCAGGCCCAGCGCGTTGCCGTCCAGCCCGATGCGCGCCAGCAGCCGGCCCGCCGTCGGCGCGCTGATGTCGATCGCCACCACTTCGCGGTCGCGGTCGCAGGACACCCATGCGACGTCGTTGCCCTGCACCACCACCGCGAAGGGGAAGGTGCCGCCG
The DNA here is from genome assembly GCA_903914615.1 of uncultured beta proteobacterium. Classification (GTDB taxonomy): domain Bacteria; phylum Pseudomonadota; class Gammaproteobacteria; order Burkholderiales; family Burkholderiaceae_C; genus Rubrivivax. The sequence continues at coordinate 4,520 of CAIWPS010000558.1, forward strand.
ACGGCAGCGGCCCGGCCTTCGTTGCCGGCGTGGAAGGGGCGCAGGTCGTGCTCGTAGCGCAGCTGCGCGGTCGCGGTGTCGATGACGCTGAGGCTGTCGTTGTAGTTGTTGGCGACGACCAGCGTGCGGCCGTCGGCGCTCAACGCCAGTCCGGCCGCGTTGGGCCGCACGGTGCCCAGGCCCACGCCCTTGTCGGCGTGGCCGAGGGCGATCTTCGCCGCCAGCGCCCAGCCTGCGGCACCGCGGCGGTAGGCGTAGACCGCGTCGTCGGCGCCACCGGCGGCGTAGATCGTCTGGCCATCGGGCGCAAAGGCCAGGCCGACATGGGCATTGGTCTGCGGGATGACCTGCAGCAGGCGCGGCCGCGCCTGGCTTTCACCGGTGACGTCGTAGAGGAAGATGAACTGCGTCGACCGCGCCACGTCGACGCTGCCGTCGGGCCTGTAGAGCGAGTTCTGGCCTGCAGTGAGGACGGCCAGGGTGCTGCCATCGGGGCTGAGCTGCGAGCGCACGGCCTCGCCGGCGACGAAGCCGGGGTACTCGGGCAGGCCCGGGTTCAACCACTGCTGCACGGCACCGGCCAGCGCCATCGGCGTAACCAGCTGGCCGCTGGGCAGCGTGGCCACGTCGGCGCCGCCGCCGGCCGTGGGTGCAGGCGCCGCGCAACCGCCAAGCAGCTGCAACAAGGGCCCCGCCAGCAGGGCCAGCGCGTGGCGCAGGGGCTTCGACGAGATCATGGAAGCTGTCCTCTGGAGAAGGGTGGAGGCGATGGACTCGGCAGACCGCGCAGCGCGCGGGGATGTTGCCACAGCGATGTACCCGCGCATCGAGGCGCAGCCGCCGCGATGCCGCGGGGCACGTCGGCAACAAGTCACGCCAGGGCCGCAGCGGTGCCGCAGGGAGCGGCCGCAGGCCGGAGAGTTGACTTACACTTTGTTCCAATTGCTGCTGGTGCTGAACCGGCGTCAAGCAAGCAGATCCAGAGGGCAAACCCGGCGAAAGCCGGGGACGCAAAGCCACCGGCCTAACGCGCGCAAGCGCCACGGCAGCGGGGTTGCCAACGATGCACCAGCCCGGCCGCACACGCGTGCGCTTCCCGGCCGATGACGTTGAACCGGCGTGGCCCTCGCCCCTACCTTCGAGCGAGCCGGCCATGCCACAAACCACCTCCCCCCGATTCCCCTTGAGCCGCCACGGCTGCGCCGTCGCCGTCGCTGCGGCCTTGCTGGCTGCCTGCGGCGGCGGCCACGACGGCAGCGACGCCACCGAGCCGGTCGCCGCCCCGCTGGCCAGCGCAGCGACGACGCTGCAGCTGGCATCGGACGCGGCCCCCGATGCGCAAGGCGCGCCCGCGCTGCAGCCGACCTTCCACGCCGCGCCTGTCGTGCTGGACGAGCCCGACGACGGCGATGCCGCCGACGCCACGGCGTCGGCCTCCCGCACGCCACACCTGCAGGCGGTGCCGCAGGGCAACGAAGGGCTGTCGACCCGCCGCCTGACGCTGCAGCAGCTGCGCTCGGTGCCCGGCGCGCGCAGCATGGCTGCCGTCGCCGTCGGCGGCGACGGCATGGCCGCGCCCCAGGCCGCGGCCAGCGTCGTCGCCACCTACACGCCGGCGCAGATCCGCGCTGCCTACGGCCTGCCGGCGCTGCCCGCTGCTGGTGCCTCGTTGTCGGCCGCGCAAGCCGCCCAAGGGGGCGCCGGGCAGACGATCTACATCGTCGATGCCATGCACGACCCCAATGTCGCCGCCGAGCTGGCGGCCTTCAACCAGAAGTTCGGCCTCGCCAGCTGCACCACCAAGGCCATCGCGGCCACCAGCGCGCTGCCGCTGGCCAAGGCCTCGGCCGGCGCCTGCGAGTTCTCGGTCGTCTACGCCACGGCCGCCGGCACGATGGGCACGGCGGCGCCAGCCTACGACGCCGGCTGGGCCACCGAGATCGCGCTCGACGTCCAATGGGCGCATGCCACGGCGCCGCTGGCCCGCATCGTCCTCATCGAGGCGCCCGACCCGTCGCAGGCCAGCCTGCTGGGCGCCATCAAGCTTGCCAACGCGATGGGGCCGGGCGTCGTTTCGATGAGCTTCGGCGGCACCGAGGGCAGCAACACGGCAGCCGTCGACGCGGCCTTCGCGGGCACCGGCATGAGCTACCTGGCCGCTACCGGCGACAACGGCGCCGGCGTGTCCTGGCCCGCGGTCTCGACCAGGGTGCTGGCCGTGGGCGCCACCACGCTCAGCTACAGCGGCAGCGGCACGCGCAGCGAGGTCGCCTGGTCGGGCACCGGCGGCGGCACCAGCGCCTACACGCCGGCACCGGCCTACCAGACCGCGGCCGTGCCTGGCATGGGCGCGGCGGCACGCCGAACGGTGGCCGACGTGGCCTTCAACGGCGACCCCTCGACCGGCCAGTACGTGGCCGTGCAGTCGCCGGGCAGCAGCGCGGTGGGCTGGATGAGCGTCGGTGGCACCAGCCTGTCGACGCCGCAGTGGGCCGGCCTGATCGCCGTCGCGAACGCCATGCGCGGTCTGGCATCCCAGGCCGCGCTGGGCGCGCCGCACGCCGTGCTGTACGGCTCCATCGCCACCGTGCCCGGCAGCTACGCGAGCAACTTCGCCGACGTCACGAAGGGCAGCGACGGCAGCTGTGCCAGCTGCAGCGCCAGGGCCGGCTACGACCCGCTGACCGGCCTGGGCACGCCCAACGCCGGCGCCCTGCTGAACACCCTGGCCGGCGCGGCTGCCGCACCGGTGGCACCGGTGGTGACGCCGGCCGCGATCAGCGGCAGTGCCGGCACCGCCCTGTCCTTCACCGTCTCGGTCAGCGCGCCCAACCCGGTGACCTACGCGCTGGGCGGCGCACCTTCGGGCATGGCGATAGCCAGCAGCGGCGCCGTGACCTGGGCCGTGCCTGTGGCCGGCAGCTACGCCGTCACGGTGACGGCCCGGGACACCAAGACCGGCCTGACGGGCCAGGGCGTCTACACGGTCACTGTCGCCCCGCCGCAAGCGCCCACGGTGACGGCCGCCACCGTCAGCGGCAAACCCGGTGTGGCGCTGTCGTTCACGGTCAACGCCAGCGCGCCCCATGCGCTGAGCTATTCCCTCGGCGGCGCACCCGCGGGCATGGTCGTCAACAGCGCCGGTGTCGTCAGCTGGCCGAGCCCGGTGGCCGGAACCTACAAGGTCACGGTCACGGCCAAGGACAGCACCACGGGCCTGAGCGGCCAGGCGGTGTACAGCGTGCAGATCACCGCCGCCGCCACCGTCGCTGCCGGCCCCGTCATCACCGCGGCATCGATGGCAGGCGTGGCAGGCAAGCCCTTGGTCGGCACCATCGCCATCGCCGACCCCGGCGCCACGTCGATATCGGTGACGATCGCGGGAGCGCCCATGGGCATGATGTTCTCGGTCAGCGGCATGACCTTCACCGCCACCTGGCCGAGCCCGGTCACCGGCAACTACACGCTCAAGGTCACCGCCATCGACGGCAGCGGCAGGAGCGCGACGGCCAGCGTGGCGGTCGTCATCACCGCGAAATGACGCAGCGCGCCGGCGGCTGCCCCGCAAGGGGGCAGTCGCCGGGTGGATGGTGCGTCCATCGGAAGTTAGGTGGTGGAACCGGGGGGAATCGAACCCCCGTCCGCAAGCCTTCACCGGACGGTTCTACATGCGTAGCTGTCTGATTTGGATTTGAGGGCCCAGGTCGCGCAGCAGCACGCTACCTGGTCCCCGAGTCATTTGGTTTTAGGCCCGCAATGAATGACACATTGCAGGACGAGCCTATGTGTATGACCTCGCAGTCTTCGGTCTTGCGACCTCAGACCCAGCCCATAGGCCAGCTGTTGCGAGGCTCACCGGTTTTAAGCGGCGAGGGCGTACGTTTGATCGTTCGCAGTTACTTTGTTTCCAGTGGATTTACGAGCGAACTGGTGCTCGGCATGCCCCGCGCCGACTCCGTACCCACGTCGAAGCCAAGTCGGTCCCAAGGCCTGGAGTTTAGGGCAGATCGAGCCAATGCAAGAGCTCCATCGGGTGGGCCAGCACGGCGTCGGCGTCCCAGGCCTCGAGCGGCGACTCCACGCCCAGGTAGCCCCAGGCCGCGGCCAGCGTGGCCATGCCGGCGGCGCGGCCGGCACGCATGTCGCGCGGGTCGTCGCCGACGTACACGCAATGCTGTGGCGGCAAGCCCAGGCGGCGCGCGGCTTCGAGCAGCGGCGCAGGGTGGGGCTTGGTGTGCGGCGTGCTGTCGCCGCCCACCAGCGCGGTGGCGCGCGGCCACAGGCCCAGCGCCAGCGCCACCGGTTCGGCGTAGCGCAGCGCCTTGTTGGTGACGATGCCCCAGGGCAGGCGGCGCGCCTCCAGCGCATCGAGCAAGGGCGCCACGGCTTCGAAGGGCCGCGTCTGCTGCAGCATGCAGTCTTCGTAGCGGGCCAGGAACTCGTCGCGCATCGCCTCGTAGCCGGCCTGGCCCGGCGCGAGTTCGAAGGCCGCGCCCAGCATGCCGCGAGCACCCGATCCCGCATGCATGCGCAGGCTCGCGTGCGGCAGCGGCTGCAGGCCGCGCAGGCCGCGCATGTGGTTGGCGGCAGCCGCCAGGTCGGGCGCGCTGTCGATGAGCGTGCCGTCGAGGTCGAACAGCACCGCGGCGACGGGGCGGCGCAAGGCCGTCACGCCGGCCGGCGGCAGGCCACCAGGTAATTCACGCTGGTGTCGCCGCTGAGCGCGTAGCGCCGCGTCAGCGGGTTGTAGGCCATGCCGCGGCTTTCGTGCTGCGACAGACCGCTGTCACGCGCCCAGCGCGCGAG
>CAIWPS010000559.1 GCA_903914615.1 uncultured beta proteobacterium
CTCCTTTACTTCGCTGCGCCCGGCACCCGACGTCCTTGGCCATCACCGCCCGTGGACTCCCCGGGCCGGCAGGCAGCGAGCGGTGCCTGAGCGGGTGGCTGGGGTGCCCTGCGCAGCGAAGTAAAGGAGGAGCGCCGGGCGGAGCCCGGTGCGGGGGACATGAGCGGAGCAGGGCACCCCAGCCGCCCGCGATCGCCACGGAATGGCCGTCTGCAACGGGCCGCAAGCCGCACTTCACTGGTTCACGAGTCATCGCGATCGAAGTTGACGACCCGGGCCTGTCCCGGCCGCCACTTTCAAGGCGTCACGACCGCCCCGTGCGCCGGCACCTGCACCTGCCAGCCGAGCTGCTGCCCGATGGCCGCGCGCAGGCTGTCGGCTGCGTCGGGCTCGCCATGGACCACGAAGGTCTGTCGCGGTGGCGTACCGAGCCGGCCCAGCCACTGCAGCAGCTCGTCGCGGTCGGCGTGGCCCGAGAAGCCTTCCAGGTGGCGCACCTCGGCCCGCACCGGCACCATCTCACCGTGGATCTTCACCTCGCGTTCGCCCGCCAGCAACCGCGCGCCGCGGCTGCCGCCGACCTGGAAGCCGGCGAAGACGATGGCGTCGCGCGGGTCGGGCGCCATGACCTTCAGATGGTTCAGCACGCGTCCGCCCGTGGCCATGCCACTGGCCGAGATGATGATGGCCGGGAAGCGCGTGCCTGCCAGCCGCACCGACTGCTGTGCCGTCGCCACCACGCGCACGCCCTCGCACAGCGAGCGCAGCTCGCGTGCCGGCACGTGCAGCAGTTCACCATGGCGGCGGTACAGCGTGGTGGCCTGCTCGGCCATCGGGCTGTCGAGGTAGATCGGCAGGTCGCGCGCGACGGCGCCGGCGCGCTTCAGGCGCTGAAGCACCAGCAGCAGTGCCTGCGCGCGGCCGACGGCGAAGGCCGGCAGCAGCACCGAGCCGCCGCGCCTGGCGGTGCGGCCGACGATGTCGGCCAGCAGCGCAGCGCTGTCCTCGTCGGGGTGGCGGCGGTTGCCGTAGGTCGATTCGACGATCACCACGTCGGCCGCCGGTGGCGGTTCGGGCGGCGGCATCAGCAGGTCGTGCTGGCGGCCGAGGTCGCCCGAGAACAGCAGCCGCCCGTCGGGCGTGGCCAGCAGAACCGCGCAGGCGCCCAGCAGGTGGCCCACGGGGCTCAGGCTCACCTGGCTGGCCCCCAGCGACAGCAGCCGGCCCGGCGGCAGCGGCCTGAATTGCGCGATGGCCCGCGCCGCGTCGGCGCGCGTGTAGAGCGGCAGCGCCTTGGCGTGCTTCGAGTAGCCGTAGCGGTTGGCCCGGCGTGCGTCTTCTTCCTGCAGGTGGGCGCTGTCCATCAGCAGCACCGCGGCCAGCTCGCAGGTCGCCGGGCTGGCGTGGATGGGTCCGCGATAGCCGTTGCGCACCAGCGCCGGCAACCAGCCGCTGTGGTCCAGGTGGGCATGGCTCAGCACCACGGCGTCGAGCTGCGCGAACTCGGGCGGCATGAGCCAGTTGCGTTCGCGGTGCAGTTTCCAGCCCTGGAACAGGCCGCAGTCGAGCAGGACGCGGCGGTCGCCGGTCTCGACCAGGTGGCGCGATCCCGTGACGCCGTCGGCCGCCCCCAGGAAGTGGATCCTCATGCGCCCAGCCGCTGCAGCTCGCCCGAGCTGGCGATGTGCACGCCCGGGCCCGCCTGCGCCAGCCCGCGCAGCAGCGCCCGCGCGACGGTGGCGGCTTCGATGGGCCGCCAGGCGCGCGGGATCAGCGGCGCCAGCGGCGCCGTCAGGGCCAGCGTCACGCGTTCGCCCAGGCGCAGCGGCTGGCCCGTGGCCGCACGGTCGCCGGCCAGCAGCGAGGGCCGGGCGATGAACAGGGTGTCGAAGTTCAGCGCCGCCAGCGCGGCTTCCATCTCGCCCTTGACGCGGCTGTAGAAGTTGCCCGAACGCGCGTTGGCACCCAGCGCCGAGACGACGGCGAAGCGGCGCACGCCGGCACGCTGCGCGGCGGTGGCGAAGGCCAGCACGGCGTCGAAGTCCACCGCGCGGAAGGCGGCCTGCGAGCCGGCGACGGCGATGGTCGTGCCCAGGCAGCAATAGGCGCTGTCGGCCGCGGGCAGCGCGGGCAGGGCGGCGTAGTCCACCACCAGCGGCCGCAGCAGCGGCGCGGCGGCAGGAAGGCCGCGCCGCAGCAGCAGGTGCAGCTCGCCAGGCCCCGTCCATTGCGCCGCCACGGCGCGGCCAACGAGTCCGCTGGCGCCGGCGAGCAGGGCTGTCATGGCCTGGGCTGGACAAGGTCCCAGCGATTGCCGTAGAGGTCGAGGAAGACGACGACGCGGCCGTAGGACTCGTCGCGTGGCGCTTCGGTCAGGCGCACGCCGTGGGCGGCGAAGTGGCGCAGCTCGGCGTCGAGGTCGTCGGTGTGCAGGAACAGCCAGACGCGCCCGCCACCCTGGCCGCCCACCAGCGCCTGCTGCGCCGGCGAGCTGGCGCGGGCCAGCAGCAGTGCGCCGCCGGCAAGCGAAGGGGCGACGACGACCCAGCGCTTGTCGGGCGACAGGCGCGTGTCCTCCAGCAGCTCGAAGCGCAGCGCCCGGGTGTAGAAGGCGATGGCTTCGTCGTAGTCGCGGACGAGCAGGCTGGTGTAGGCGAGGCGGCGGCTCATGGCAGGCAGGCTACACCAAGGCCCGCCAGTGGTCGGCCAGGTGCATCAGGTGGGCGCGGGTGTAGGCGGCCTTGTCCAGCGCGCCGTAGGCGAAGTGCGGCTGCAGCGGGCCGGTGTGGGCGTCGAAGGCGCGCAGCGCCGCGACGGCACGCGCCACCGCAGGGGCCAGCGGCAGGCCCTGCGCGATGTCGGGTGCGCCGGGGATGGCCGCGTCCAGCGCGTGGCTCATGCGGCCGCGCCAGTTGAACACCGCCAGCGCCGCCGGCCCCACGGTGGCGCGGAACCAGCCGGGCTTGAGCTGCGGGAAGCCGCCGAGCGAGTACTCGACGCTTTGCGCGTAGTGGTGCAGCACATGCGGCAGGTCCCAGACGCCGGTGCTGCGCAGCGGGTGTGCGGGCAGGTCCTGCAGGGCCTGCAGCGCCTGGGCGATCGTGCTCGGTTCGGCCATCGCGGGCTCCGGTGGCGGCGCCGCATGCGCCGGCCGCGAGTGTGCCAGCGTCGTCAAACGTGGTGTTGACGCTGGGCGGGGCGCTGACTAAGGTCGCCGCCTTCGGGGCACACAGGAGCCGGGCATGCGTGGATGGGCAATGGGGCTGTTCGCGGCGCTGGCGCTGTTGTCGGGCTGCGCCAACGTGACGCCGGCGGCATCGCTGGCCGACACCCGGGAATGCACCGAGATGGTGGTGGGCGGTTTCCGCCACCTCGCCGACGACCGCGCCGAACGCTTCAACGGCAAGCCGGCCGAGGACGTGGTGCGCTGCCGCGGCGGCGACAAGGCCGCGGCCTTCCGCGCCACGCCCTACGTCGACTGGGCCAACTACTGGGGCACGGGCGACGCCAGCAGCCTGCTGCCCGGCACCGACAGCGTCGGCGGCCATCTCGGGGCCAACGGCCGCGGCATCGACGGCGCGCTGCTGGACCTGGAATACCAGCGCATGGAGCTCATCAGGTTCAACCTCTTCGACAACAACGGCACCTACGCCGACTACACCCAGGGCCGCGACGGCGTGCAGGGCCCGGCGCTGAAGACCTGGCCGCAGATGCGCCTGCCCGCCGGCGCGCCGAACTACGCCGCGGTGGGCGGCGACGGGCCGCAGCTTTGCAAGGGCCAGCTCATACGCTGGCGCAACCTCGACGGCAGCTGCAACGACATCCGCAACCCGCTGATGGGCAGCACCGGCACGCCCTTCGCGCGCAACGTGCAGTTCGAGGCCACCTACCCCGACCTGGGCCAGGACGAGCTGGCGCGCAACCGCCACGGCGGCCGCCTGAGCCTGCTGCAGCCCGACCCGCAGCTGATCAGCCGCACGCTCTTCACGCGTGCCCAGAGCGACCCCGCCAGGTGCAACGCCGGCCAGGGCCTGCCGGGCTATTCGGCCGACGCGAACTGCGACTACCAGAAGGCGCCTTTCTTCAACGTGCTGGCGGCCTTCTGGATCCAGTTCATGACCCACGACTGGTTCTCGCACCTGGAAGAAGGCCACAACAACGACGCGCAGTGGATGGCCACCGGCTGCGCCACGAAGCGAACCGCCGCGGGCGATGTGGCGCTGACGCCGGGCGAGATCGCCGCGGCCGGTTGCCGCCCTGCCGACCGCATCGACCGCGCCTATGTCGCCAGCGCCGACGCACCGCCGCGATTTGCCGCCGGCAACGCGCCGCCGCAGCTGGCGCGCGCGTTCAAGACCCACGCCAACAACGTCACGGCGTGGTGGGACGCCTCGCAGATCTACGGCTACGACGCGACCTCGCGCCAGCGCGTCAAGCGCGACCCCGCCGACCCGGCGCGGCTGCTGCTGCGGCCCGGCATGCACGCCGGCGCCGGCGAGGCGCTGGGCGAGCTGCCGCTGTTCGGCCCCGGTGACCCCATCAACCCGCAATGGGCCGGGCAGTCGGCGGTGGCCTTCCCCGACAACTGGACCATCGGCACGGGCCTGTACCACACGCTGTTCGCGCGCGAGCACAACGCCTTCGTGGCCGCCTTCCGCCAGCAGGCGCAGGCCACGCCCGACGCCGACAGCGGCCTTCGCGACCCCGACCACCCGGCGGACGTGCTGCGCTACCGCGACGTCAGCGCCGATGTCCTCTTCGAAGTCGCGCGCCTGGTCGTCGCGGCCGAGATCGCGAAGATCCACACCACCGAATGGACGCCGCAGCTGCTCTACGACGAGCCGCTGTACCTGGGCATGAACGCCAACTGGAGCGGCCTGCTCGGCGGCCACGAACGCGTGGCGGCGGCGCTGGAGCAGGTGGTGACGCAGAACTACGGCAAGTCCAGCGAGGCCAAGAAGGCGACGCAGTGGTATTCGGCGCTGGCCTCGGGGCCGGGCATCTTCGGCCTGGGCAACCATGTCTATGCCGACGACCCGGTGTACGCGCTCTTCGACCCGCACAAGAAGGACCTGTGGGACCTGTCCAACCCCGAGCATGTCAACGGCGGCGTCAACCACTTCGGCTCGCCCTTCAACTTCCCCGAGGAATTCGTCAGCGTCTACCGCCTGCATGCGCTGGTGCCCGACCTCATCGAGTACCGCGAGTGGGACGCCGACCCCAACCTCATCCGCCAGAAGGTGCCGGTGGCGCAGACCTTCCGCGCCCCCGCCAGCGGCCTGCTGCAGCAGCGTGGCGCCGCGAACTGGGCGCTGTCGATGGGGCGCCAGCGCCTGGGCCTGCTGACGCTGGGCAACATGCCGCAGTTCCTGCAGAACCTGCCGCTGCCGCGGCTGCAGTCGGCCACCGGGCTGATGGACATCGCGGCACTGGACCTCGTGCGCGACCGCGAGCACGGCGTGCCGCGCTTCAACGAATTCCGCCGCCAGTACGGGCTGCGCCAGCTCACGTCCTTCGACGACTTCATCGACCGCCACCTGCCCGCCGGCGCGCCCGAACTGGCGGCGCAGCAGGCCATGATCGCCAAGCTGCGCGCGCTCTACGGCCAGCACCGCTGCGATGCCGGCAAGCCCATCACGGCGGCGCAGCGCAACACCGACGGCAGCGCCATCAACGACTGCCTGGGCCACCCCGACGGCAGCCTGGTCGACAACATCGAGGACGTCGACACCGTGGTCGGCTGGCTCGCCGAATACACGCGCCCGCACGGCTACGCGATCAGCGAGACGCAGTTCCAGGTCTTCATCCTCAACGCCTCGCGGCGGCTCTTCAGCGACCGCTTCTTCACGTCGAGCTTCCGCCCCGAGTTCTACAGCGCGCTGGGCGTGGCCTGGGTCAACGACAACGGGCCGCTGGGCAAGCAGTACGAGCCGGCGCTGCAGAACGGCCACCGCGTCGAGGTCTCGCCGCTCAAGCGCGTGCTGCTGCGCACCGTGCCCGAGCTGGCGCCCGAACTGGCACATGTGGTCAACGCCTTCGACCCCTGGGGGCGCGACCGCGGCGAGTACTACACGCTGCGCTGGCAGCCACGGCCGGGGGCCGAGGGCGACCCGGCCTTCAGGTCGCCCTGAGCGACAGGCCCGGCGAATCCGGCCCGCGCGGGGCCGCTGGGTTCGACACCGCACCGACCGCGGCCCGGCGGGCCGCTACAAGGCAGCTTCAGGGTGGCGGGAGCGTCGTGGCGTTCACGGCGCAAGCCACCGGGGGACAAGGCCATGCAGATCCGTGTCGGTTTCGAGATGGCCTACGAGTGTCCGCAGCCGACGCCGATGATCCTGGCGCTGAGCATCCACTATTCGCGCGCCGCCGACCTGCTGCGGCCCGACCACCTGATGACGAGCCCGTCGGTGCCCGTCACGGCCTACCGCGACATGTTCGGCAACTGGTGCAGCCGTCTCGTCGCGCCCGAGGGTCGCTTCGCCGTCAGCGCCGACGCCCTCGTCCACGACACCGGCGCCGCCGACCCCGTGTTGCCGCAGCTCACGCAGACGCCGGTGGAACGGCTGCCCGAGTCGACGCTGGTCTACCTGCTGGGCAGCCGCTACTGCGAGACCGACCTGCTGTCGCAGATCGCCTGGCAGCGTTTCGGCACCGGCCCCACCGGCTGGCAGCGCGTGCAGGCCATCTGCGATTTCGTGCACGGCCACATCGAGTTCGGCTACCACCATGCGCGCCGCACGCGTACCGCCTGGGAGGCCTTCAACGAACGCCGCGGCGTGTGCCGCGACTTCGCGCACCTGGCCATCACCCTGTGCCGCTGCATGAA
>CAIWPS010000560.1 GCA_903914615.1 uncultured beta proteobacterium
CAGCTGGCGCGCCTGGTCCTTCAGCGACTCGGCCGCGGCCGCGCTTTCCTCGACCAGCGCGGCGTTCTGCTGCGTCGCCTGGTCCAGCTGCGAGACCGCCTGGTTGACCTGGCCGATGCCGCTGCTCTGCTCGGCCGCGGCGGCGCTGATCTCGCCGATGATGTCCGACACGCGCTGCACGCTGGCGACGATCTCGTTCATCGTGCTGCCGGCGTCGGTGACCAGGCGCGAGCCCGATTCCACCTTCTCGACGCTGGCGCCGATCAGGCTCTTGATCTCGCGCGCCGCCTCGGCGCTGCGCTGCGCCAGGCTGCGCACCTCGCTGGCGACGACGGCAAAGCCGCGGCCCTGCTCGCCGGCGCGCGCCGCCTCGACGGCGGCGTTCAGCGCCAGGATGTTGGTCTGGAAGGCGATGCCGTCGATGGTGCCGATGATGTCGGCGATGCGCTTGCTGCTGGTGTTGATCTCGTCCATGGTCGAGACCACCTGCGCCACCACGTCGCCGCCGCGCTGCGCCACGCTGCTGGCCGACGCGGCCAGCTGGTTGGCGGTGCGGGCCGAGTCTGCCGTCTGGCGCACCGTGCCGGTGAGCTGCTCCATCGAACTGGCGGTCTGCTGCAGGCTGGAAGCGGTCTGTTCGGTGCGCTGGCTGAGGTCGGTGTTGCCGCGAGCGATCTCCTGGCTCGCCGTGCCCACCGAATCGACGCCCTGGCGCACCTGCGAGACCAGCGTCACCAGCTTGGCCTGCATGTCGACCAGGGTGCGGCGCAGGCCGGCGACCTCGTCGCTGCCGTGCACCGCGTCGTGGCGCGTGAGGTCGCCGCCGGCCACCGCCCGGGCCTGCTCGAGCGCCTGCGCCAGCGGCTGCGTGATCGAGCGGGACAGGGCCCAGGCCAGGCCCGAGCCCAGCGCCACGGCCAGCAGACCCAGCACGGCCAGACCGCTGCGCGCGCTGGCGGCATCGGCCTGGATCTTGGCGCCCGCGGCGTCGATGGCCTTGTTCTGGTAGTCCATGTAGGCGCGCATGCTGTCCACATAGCTCTGCGCAACCGGGCCGAATTCGGCATTGAAGAGCCGCGCCGCCTCGTCCGGCTTGCCCTCGTGCTTGGCCGCCATGATGGCGTCGCGCAGCGCCAGGTAGGGCTTGCGGCGTTCGCCGACGGCGGCCAGCAGCTTCTTCTCTTCGTCGCCGGCCGGCATCGCCTCGACCTGCTTGATGATCTCGCTGCCGCGCACGGTGGCCGCCTTCACCTCGTCGGCGAAATAGGCCTCCAGGCTGGCGTCGCTGCTCTTGGCGATGGCGGCCGTGCGGCGCACCCCGACGCTGAGGCTGCGGTACCACTCGCCGACCAGCCTTTCCTTGGCCACGGGCATGGCCATCAACTCGCCGGCGTCGCTGGCGGCCGCCCCCAGGCGCCAGGCGCCGACGAAGGCGACGGCGCCGGTGACCGCGAGCACGGCGGCAAAGCCGGCACCCAGGCGGGTACCGATGCGGAAGTTGGCGAAGGACATGGGTGTCTCCTGGGGAAAAGGGGTGGGCTCAGGCTGTCAGCGCCTCTGGCGTGCGGCCGATCTGGAAGGTGGCCACCAGCGCGGCCAGGCTGCCGGCCTGGGCCTTCAGCGATTCGGCGGCGGCGGCACTCTGTTCGACCAGCGCCGCGTTCTGCTGCGTCGCCTGGTCGAGCTGCGACACGGCATGGTTGACCTGGCCGATGCCGCTGCTCTGCTCGCCGGTGGCGGCGCTGATCTCGGCGATGACGTCGGTGACGCGCTGCACGCTGGCCACGATGTCGTGCATGGTGCGGCCGGCGTCGGTGACCAGGCGCGTGCCCGATTCCACCTTCTCGACGCTGGCGCCGATCAGGCTCTTGATCTCGCGCGCCGCCTCCGCGCTGCGCTGGGCCAGGCTGCGCACCTCGCTGGCGACGACGGCAAAGCCGCGGCCCTGTTCGCCGGCGCGTGCCGCCTCAACGGCCGCGTTCAGCGCCAGGATGTTGGTCTGGAAGGCTATGCCGTCGATGGTGCCGATGATGTCGGCGATGCGGCGCGAGGCGGCGCTGATCTCGTCCATCGTCGCCACCACCTGGGCCACCGCCTCGCCGCCGCGGCGCGCCACCTCGCTGGCCGAACCGGCGAGCTGGTTGGCGGTGCGGGCCGAGTCGGCGGTCTGGTTGACGTTGCCGGTGAGCTGCTCCATCGAGCTCGCGGTCTGCTGCAGGCTGGAAGCCGTCTGCTCGGTACGCGCGCTGAGGTCGGCGTTGCCGCTGGCGATCTCGGCGCTGGCGGTGCCGATGCTGTCGGTGGTCAGTCGCACCTGGCCCACCAGCCGGCGCAGCGACTGTTGCATGAGGGCCAGCGAACGCAACAGGTCGCCGGCCTCGTCGTGCCGCGTGGTCACGATGTCCTGCGCCAGGTCGCCCTCGGCGACGCGGCGGCTGGCCTGCACGGCCTCGCGCAGCGGTTGCACGACCGAGCGCGTGATGACCCACGACAGCGCGGCACCGGCGGCCACCGCCAGGGCACTGAGGATGGTCAGCAGCCGCACCGCCTGCGCGCCGATGGCGTACTGGTTCTGCATTTCCTGGTCGAGCCGCTTTTCCACCTGCGTCGCCAGGTCGGCGATGCGCGCCAGGTAGGCGCTGGCGGCCGGCGCCAGCAGCTTGTCGGTGTCTGCCTCCACCCCGACGACGTCGCCGGCCTTCTGGCGCTTGAACAGCTCGTCGCGCACGGCGATGTAGGCCTTGCGCTGCTCGCCCACGGCGGCCAGCTGTGCGCGCGATGCCTCGTCGCTCAGGCCCTTGTCGATGCCCGCCTGGTACTCGCTGATGCGCGCCGTGCTGGCCTTCATCTGCGGTGCCAGCAGTTCGCGCAGGGCGCTGTTGTTGCCGCCCTTGGCCAGCACCAGCGTGCGCGTGAGGTTGAGCTCGGTCTCGCCACGCCAGCGGGCGATCAGCTTGACCTGCTCGGTGAGCGCGATCTGCAGGTCCTTGGAGGCGTCGATGCGCCTGACAGCCAGGGCGCCGAAGACAGCCATGGCGACGACCAGGAGCAGCACCAGGCCAAAGGCCCCGCCCAGGCGCAGCGAGAGACGAAGGTTGTCGAGTTTCATGATGGCTGGCCCGTGCAGTTCTGTGCAGTGAGATGGGTGGCGCTCAGACTGCGGCGGCCGCGTTCAGTCGAAAGGTGCCGACCAGCCCGCTCAGGCGCGCGGCCTGCTCCTTCAGCGACTCGGCCGCGGCGGCGCTCTGCTCGACCAGCGCGGCGTTCTGCTGCGTCATGTGGTCCAGCTGCGAGACGGCGCCGTTGACCTGGCCGATGCCGCTGCTCTGCTCGGTGGCGGCATGGCTGATCTCGCCGATGATGTCGGCCACGCGCTGCACGCTGGCGACGATCTCGCCCATCGTGCTGCCGGCGTCGGCGACCAGGCGCGTGCCGGCCTCGACGCGGTCGACGCTGGCGCCGATGAGGCCCTTGATCTCGCGCGCCGCGGCGGCGCTGCGCTGCGCCAGGCTGCGAACCTCGCTGGCGACGACGGCAAAGCCGCGGCCGTGCTCGCCGGCGCGTGCCGCTTCCACGGCCGCGTTCAGCGCCAGGATGTTGGTCTGGAAGGCGATGCCGTCGATGGTGCCGATGATGTCGGCGATGCGGCGCGAGCTGGCGTTGATGTCTTCCATCGTCGTCACCACCTGCGCCACCACGGCGCCGCCGCGCTGCGCCACGCCGGCGGCCGAGGCCGCCAGTTCGCTGGCCTGGCGCGCCGAGTCGGCGCTGTGGCGCACGGTGCCGGTGAGCTGCTCCATCGAGCTCGCGGTCTGCTGCAGCGACCCTGCCGCCTGTTCGGTGCGCGACGACAGGTCGCTGTTGCCGCTGGCAACCTCGGCGCTGGAATGCTGAACGCTCAGCGAAGCCACCTGGACCTGTGCGACGAGACCGGTCAGCGAAGCCTGCATCTGCTGCAGCGCCCGCAGCAGCTCGCTCGCCTCGTCATCGCCGACGATGCGGATCGCGCTCCTCAGATCGCCGTCGGCGATGGCCTGGGCGACGTGGCGGGCATGATCGATCGGCGCGGTGATGGACCGCGAGTTCAGCAGCGTCAGCGGCACGACGATGATCACCGTCAGCACCATGACGACGCCAAACAGCAAGTAGGACTGCCGCACTGTTGCATCGCGACGCGCAGGCTCCAGGGCGGCCTCGTCGGCCAGCGCGGTGACGATTTTCGCCATCACCTCCTCGGAGTGGCGTGCCGCCTCTCGCGCCTGGTCCAGCGACCGGCGGGCGCTGCCCGTGCCGTTGTAGGTGCCGCTGCGCAATGGCTCGATCACCGCTCCGAAGTGGCGTCCGTACTCGGCCATCAGCGGCTGCAGCTCGCGCGCCAGGGCCGAGGCCTTGCCATTGTTCGTGGCGGCCAGGGCCTGCGCATGCCGCACGGCATCCTCGACGGCCTTCTGCCATTTCGGCAAATCGGTGTCCAGCGGCTCGTGTTGGCCCGCCGCAAGCAGCAGATTCTTCTCGAAGCGCCGTGTGTTGCCCTGCGCCGCGCGCAGATCGGAAAGCAGCACCGCCTCGCGATAGGTGGTGGCGGCGAATCGCTCGGCAGCGTCGCCCAGCTGTTTCATCGCGAACAGCCCGGTGACGCAGATGAGCCCCAGCAGCGTCATCACCATTGCGATGGCACCGCGCATGCGGGTGCGGATGGAGAAGCGGCGCAGCAGGGCTTCGAGGGTTTCCATCGTGCTGTCCTTGGATCTTTCGATCAGTGCCGCGAACGGCGCACCAGCGAGCCCACATCCAGGATCAGCGCCACGCGCCCGTCCCCCATGATGGTGGCGCCCGAGACGTCGTCGACACGGCGGTAGTTGCTCTCCAGGTTCTTCACCACCACCTGCTGCTGGCCCAGCAGTTCGTCGACCAGCAGGGCGACGCGGCCACCCTCGGCCTCGACCACGACCATGATGTTGCTGACATGCTCGAAGTCGAAGCGCGGCACCTCGAAGACGCGTTCCAGGTCCACCACCGGCATGTACTCGTCGCGCACCTCGACCACGCGGC
>CAIWPS010000561.1 GCA_903914615.1 uncultured beta proteobacterium
GGCGCTGGCTGGCGCCGGCCGCTGCCCGCGCCGGGGGCCGCGCCGCCGCGCGAAAGCTCGGCGCCGCCGGCCTGATCGCCGGACTGTTCCAGCCACAGCAGCGTGTCGACGTGCGCCATGAAGGCGTCGAGGTAGGCCGGCGACAGCCCGTGCAGCGCCTGCAGGGCGCGGTGCACGACCTGCGACGAGTTCAGCGGCCCGGCCTGCGCCGGCACCTGGTCCCCGGCCTGGCGCAGGCGCTGCTCGGCGCGCAGGCGCAACCAGGTGGCCTGGTGGGCCAGCACGGCCCGCAGCGGCCTGGGGGCCGACGCCGCTACCGGGTTGACGCCATGCTGCGCTGCCGGCCCCGGCACCTGCGGCGTGCGGCCGAGCCGGTCGACCAGTTGCGACAGGCCGGCCAGCGCGCGGCGCCGGGTTTCGGGCTCACCGGGCGCCGCAGCGACGGGAACTTCAGGGGCCTCGGCCAGCCAGCGCTGCAGCCTGCGTTCGAGCGCCTCGCGCACGGGGCCCTGTTGCGCCGCGGTGCGCCGTGCCAGCGCCCTCACGATGGCCAGGCGCACCGGGTCAGCCGCCGCCGCACCACCGGCCCGCCACGCCTCGACGGCGCCGACCGGGTCGGGCAGCGACGCAGGCGGTGCCGTCTTCATGCCGGCTTCGGCCGCGGCGTGGGTGCCATCTCGACGCGGCGGTTCAGCGCCCGGCCGGCGTCGTCGGCATTCGACGCCACCGGCTGCTCGGCGCCGAAGGCCGCGGCGAAGAGCGCCGAGGCGGGCACGCCTTCGTCGATCAGGGCGCGCATCACGGTCAGCGCGCGCTGCGCCGAGAGCTCCCAGTTGTCGGCGAACCTCTCGCGGCCGCCCTCGCGCACGGGTCGGTCGTCGGTGTAGCCGCTGACCATCAGCACCTCCTCGCGCGCCGCGAGGTACACCGCCAGCGGGCCGGCCAGGCTCTTCAGCAGTGCCCGGCCCTGGGGCTGCAGGGCGGCCGAATTGAAGGCGAACAGCACGCTGCCGCTGATGCCGATGCGGCCTTGGGTCAGCGTCACGCGGCCGGCGGCCAGCGGCCCGGCCAGCGCCCGTTCCAGGGCCTCGCGGCGCTGCGCCTCGGCCTGGCGCTGCCGCACCTCGGCCTGCAGCTGCTGCGCGAGGTCGAACTGCATCGCCAGCGCGCACGCCAGGATGAGCACGAAGGCACCCAGCAGCCCCGCCATGAGGTCACCGAAGACGGCCCATACCGGGGCAGCCGACTCCGCGTCGTCGGCCTCGTCGAACCCGGTCATGCTGCCGCGGCCTCGGCCGGCGCCCGCGCCAGCTGCTGCAGGTCCTCGACGATCTGCTTCTGCGAACCGAGGGTGAGGTCGATGATCTCGCGCGCCTGCGCCACGTAGTAGGCCAGC
Organism: uncultured beta proteobacterium; assembly: GCA_903914615.1. Lineage (GTDB taxonomy): Bacteria > Pseudomonadota > Gammaproteobacteria > Burkholderiales > Burkholderiaceae_C > Rubrivivax. The sequence continues at coordinate 1,397 of CAIWPS010000561.1, forward strand.
TGCTCGTCGCTGCGCACCATCGAATGGCCGAGCGCGACCTCGATGCGCTGCAGCTGCGCCATCAGCTGCCCGCTGGCCTGGCTGAACTGCTGCACCGCGGCGCCGAAGCCTTCGCCCAGGCTGGCCGCCTCGGCGGCGCTGCCGGTGAGCTGCACGGCCACACCCTGCAGCGCCTGCGTACCGGCCTGCGCGGTGGCCGCGAAGTGCGCGCCGGCCGCGTCGAGCGTGTCGGCGGCGGCGCGCACCAGGGCGTCGATGGCGGCACGCTGTTCGCTGCCGGCGCGGCCGGCCGCATCGACCTGGCTCGCCAGCGCGGCCAGCAACCGGCTGCGTTCCTGAAGCATCTCGTTGTCGCGCGCCAGACTGTCGCCGTGGGCCCGGCGCAGTTCGGCCAGGAGCTCGGCCATCGCCTCGGCGGCCGCGCGGGGGGCCTCGGCCGCGGTGTGCAGCAGCGTGGCCGACAGCGCGGCCAGGCCGTCGTGGAAGGCGGCCATGCGCTCGCGTTCGCGCACAGCGGCGGCCGCGTCGGACGCAGCCTGGGTGTCGGCAACGCTGCGCAGCGTCGCCGCCGCCTGCCGCTCCACGCCGGCCAGCACGCGGGTGGTGGCGCTGGCCAGCTGCGTGCTGGCGCCGTCGAGCTGGCCCTGCACTGCCGCGCCCAGCGCCGCGTGCAGGGCCGTGGCCTGTTGCGCCAGGCCGGCCATCGTCGCCTGCACCGCAGGCTCGATGGCAGCGCCGACCTGGCGCGCGCTCTCGGCCAGCGTGCGCTGCAGCGAGCGGTCCACCGACGCGGCCAGCCCGGTGTAGGCGGCCTGCGCCCCCGCCTGGAACTGCGCCTGGCCGGCCAGCAGCTGCTCGTGCAGCGCCAGCCCCTGCTGGGCCATCTGCGCCGACAGCGCCTGCAGCTGGCCGACGAGCGCCGACCCGGCGCCGGCCTGGGCCGCCAGCAAGCGCAGCGCCTCGTCGCGCTGGTGGGCGCGCGAATGGCGCCGCAAGGTGGTGGCCGCGCACAGGTCGAGCCGCTGGCCTGTGCGCTGGCGCTCGCGCCGGGCCAGCGCCGACATCAGCCCCAGCGCGGCCGACGCCGCGACGCCCGCCACCGAGGTGCCGAAGGCCAGGCCCAGCCCCTGCACCGGCGCGGCGAGCGAGGCGCGGATGGCTGCCACGTCGGCGGCGTGCTCGAGCGCCGCGCCGGTGCCCTTCAGCGTGGCGACCATGCCCAGGAAGGTGCCGAGCATGCCCAGCAGGACCAGCAGGCCGGCCAGGTAGGGCGTCAGCGCCGGCCCGGGCAGCGCCACGCGCTCGCCCTCGACCCGCAGCCGCACGGCGTTGTGCAGGCCGGGGTCCAGCGCGGCGAGCCAGGGCGCCAGCGCCGGCGGCGGCTCGGCCGTCGCCGCCAGCAGGCGGTCGAGCCCGGCGGTGGCCTGGCGGAAGCGCTGCAGTTCCAGCGCGCCGGCAAGGTAGACGGCGCCGATGAGCAGCACCACCGCCGCGCCGAGCGGGCTGCCCGGCACATAGCCCGCCCCCATCCAGGCGATGACGATCAGGCCGGCGGCAAACACGGCGTGGTGGAACGGTCGGGTCATGCGGGGGATGCGGGTGATGTGGTGTGCAGCGCGTCGAGCAGGCCTTGCGACGGCGCCAGCCGGTGCGCCAGTTCGGCCCGCAGCAGGCTGTCCATGTCGTGGCAGAAGTCGTCGTGCCAGCTTGGGTCGGCGCCGGCGGCCTGCTGCAGGCGCTCGAAGTGCGACTGCAGGCGCAGCGGCACGGCGGCCAGCAGGCTGCGCTCGCGCGCAGCCAGGGCCTGGTCGAGCACGGCGTCGATGGCGGCCAGGCGCGCCAGCGCCGCCGAGCGCCGTGACAGGGCCAGGCGCAGCCGCTGGCGCAGCGCCGCGACGGCCTCCTGCATCGCCTGCTGCAGGCCGGCGCAGTGGCGGCGGTAGGGGCTGAAGTCGGCCGGGCTCGACGCGCCCTCGCGCAGGCCGGCGGCGATGGACGCCAGCAGGCCCGCGCGCACGCGCAGGAAGTCCGCCTCCTCGTCGCCGGTGCGGCTGGTGCGGGCGGCTGGCGAGGCCGGGCTGGCATTCAGCGCCGCGGACAAGGCGACGGCGCCGGTCCAGCCGAGCCACTGCCCCAGGCGTTCGGCAAACACCGGCCGCGAGGCGGCCGGCGCTTTGTCGGCCAGGCGCGACAGAAGGTGGGCGAGCTCCGAACCGGCGACGCCCGGGTGGGTCAACCCGTGCAACATGGATGCCAGTCGAAGGTTCCGGGAAAGGGGGCGCAGTCTACTACCGCGGCCGACCCCCCAAGCTGCCTCGGCCACGCACCGCCGGGCCTGCCTCAGCGGCGGCGGTAGGGGTCGGCCAGGCCCAGGCCCTGCAGGATCTCGCTCTCGCGGGCCTCCATCGCCAGCGCCTGGGCCTCGACCTCGTGGTCGTGCCCCTGTGCATGCAGCGCGCCATGCACCAGCAGGTGGGCGTAGTGGTCCTCGAGCGCCAGGCCCTGCGCCGCGGCCTCGGCAGCCACCACGGGCGCGCACAGCACCAGGTCGGCCACCACCACCGGCGCGTGCTCGTAGTCGAAGGTGAGCACGTTGGTGGCGTGGTCCTGGCCGCGGTAGTCGCGGTTCAGCGCCCGGCCTTCTTCGGCGCCGACGATGCGCACCGCGAACTGCGCCGGCCGCTGCATCGCCGCGCGCAGGCAGCGCGCGACACGGTGGCGCGGCAGCGCGGCGCGGTGGCTGGCGTCGGCGAACTGCAGGCTCAGCTGCAGCGGCGGCGCGGCGCGGCGCGTCATGCCTGCGGCCCGCTGGCGCGCGAACGTTCGTAGGCCTCGACGATGCGCGCCACCAGCGGGTGGCGCACGACGTCGGCGGCGGTGAAGTGGGTGAACGCGATGCCGCTGACGCCTTCCAGCACCGCGGCGGCATCGACGAGGCCGCTTTCCACGCCTTTGGCCAGGTCGACCTGGCTGACGTCGCCGTTGACCACGCACTTGCTGCCGAAGCCGATGCGCGTGAGGAACATCTTCATCTGCTCGCGCGTCGTGTTCTGCGCCTCGTCGAGGATGACGAAGGCGTGGTTGAGCGTTCGCCCGCGCATGAAGGCCAGCGGCGCGACCTCGATCAGGCCCTTCTCGAAGGCCTTGGCGACGCGGTCGAAGCCCATCAGGTCGTAGAGCGCGTCGTACAGCGGCCGCAGGTAGGGGTCGACCTTCTGCGCCAGGTCGCCGGGCAGGAAGCCCAGGCGCTCGCCGGCCTCCACCGCCGGGCGCGTGAGCACGATGCGCTGCACGCCGTGGCGCTCCAGCGCATCGACGGCGCAGGCGACCGCGAGGAAGGTCTTTCCGGTGCCCGCCGGCCCGATGCCGAAGGTGATGTCGTGGGCCAGCATCTGCTGCAGGTAGCGGGTCTGGTTCGGCGTGCGGCCGGTGAGGTCGGCGTGGCGCGTGTTCAGCACCACCGGCTCGCCTTCGCCGGCGTCGGCTGCACCCGACTGCGCGCGCTGCAGGGTCAGCTGCAAGGCGCGTTCGCCGATCGGGGCCTGGGCGCGCGCGAACAGCGCGTCGAGCACGGCCGCCGCCTGGTCGACGCCCACGCGCGGGCCGTTGATGCGGAAGCTGGCGTCGCGGCGGATCAGCGCCACGCCCAGCGCCGACTCGATGGCGCGCAGGTGCGCGTCCAGCGGGCCGCAGACATGGGCCAGGCGGCGGTTGTCGGCGCCTTCCAGCGTGTGGCGGCGGATCAAGGGGCGGGGCAATAAGGCACGGGTGCGCATTGTCGCAGCGCCTGCCGCGGCAGGCCCGCGGGCACAATGCGCCGGCCCATGCTACCCCTGCCCGCGCGCCCCCTCATCGTCTGGCTGGCCCTGCTGCTGGGGCTGGCCGCCGCCTGCGGTGCGGCGCAGGCGCGAACGCTGGAAGTGCACGCGGCACAGTCCTTCACCGCCGACCCCGGCGCCCCCGCCGCCGACGGCGACAGCCCTGCGGGCACGCTGGTCACGCTGCCCGACGAATGGGCACGCAGCCGGCCCGGCATGGCCGGCCCGCTGTGGTACCGGGTGGAGTTCAGCACGCCCGACGAGCTCGACCGCGAGGACCTGATGGCGCTGTACATCGGCCATGTCTGCAGCAACCTGGACGTCTACCTCAACGGCCAGCTGGTGCACAGCGGCGGCCGCATGGTCGAGCCCGTCGCCAACAACTGCAACCACCCGCAGCTGGTGTCGCTGCCGGCGGCGCTGCTGCGAGGCGAGACCAACGTGCTGGACATCAAGGTCGCCGGCTACCCGCTCGAAGAAGTCGGCTCGCGGCAGCGCGCCGGGGCGCTGTCGGCGCTGTCCATCGGCCCGCAGTCGGAACTGGCGACGCGCTACAGCCGCATGACGGCGCTGCAGGTGTGGGCGCCGCAGTCGGTGAGTGCGACGCTGGCGCTGATGGGCGGCTTCATGTTCGTGCTCGGATTCATCAACCGGCGCGAGAGCCACCTCGCCTACTTCGGCGCGCTGTCGGTGGGCTGGGCGCTCATCGACGCCCGGCTGTGGCTGCGCAACGTGCCGCTGACGACGCTCGGGCATTCCGGGGCCGAGTTCCTGCTGTGCGCGCTGCTGGGCTTCATCGCCTGGGCGGCGGTGCAGTTCCTGCTGCGCTATGCGCGCGTGCGCTACCGGCTGGCCGACGTCGGCCTGCCGGTGCAGTGCGCGCTGCTGGCGCTGTCGCTGATGGCCGCCGGGCCGGCGCGACTGAACCTGATGGCCAACCTCTGGTACGCGGTGCTGGCGCTCGAGGTCGCGGCGGCCGCGGTCTGGCACCTGCACCACCAGCGCGCCCAGCGTGCGGTGTGGCTGATGGCCAGCGTGCTGGCCGCGGTGGCGCTGGCCGGCCTCATCGAATTCGCCTCGCAGTGGACGGGCGAGCGGCCGCTGCCGGCGCACATCGCGCAGCTGGTGGTGCCGGTGATCTTCGTCCTCGTCGGCCTGCGGCTGGTGCAGCAGCACGGCCGCGCGCTCAACGCCGCCGAGCAGGACAAGGCGCTGCTGGAGCAGCGCGTGCGCGAGGCCACGGCCGAGATCGAACGCAACTTCCGCCAGCTCGCCGAGCTGCGCGTCGAGCAGGTGACCGAGCGCGAACGCAAGCGCATCGCCGCCGACCTGCACGACGACCTCGGCGCCAAGCTGCTGACCATCGTCCACACCAGCGACAGCGAGCGCATCAGCACGCTGGCGCGCGAGGCGCTGGAGGAGATGCGGCTGTCGGTGCGCGGCCTGACCGGCCGGCCCGTGCGGCTGGCCGACGCCCTGGGCGACTGGCGTGCCGAGGTCGTCTCGCGGCTGGCCCAGGCCGGCATCGACGGCGACTGGGAAGCCCCCGAAGACCTGCCGCAGACGCTTTCGGCGCGCGCCTACGTGCAGACCACGCGCATCCTGCGCGAGGCCACCAGCAACATCATCAAGCACAGCGGCGCCAGCCACTGCTCGGTCATTGCCGGCATCAGCGACGGAGACTTCCAGCTCACGGTGCAGGACAACGGCGACGGCATCTCGCCCGAGACCGACGGCCGCCTCGACCGCGGCCATGGCCTGGCGAGCATGAAGAACCGCGCCAAGCAGTTGCAGGGGCAGTGCCTGGTCGAATCGGGACCGGGATATGGAACCGTGATACGTCTCACGGTTCCGCTGGATCGCGCCACGCTGGGCTCCTGAAGCGGGATGGGGCCGCCGATAAGATCGGATCGCCACCGGTGAAGCGCCCATGAAGACCATCCTCCTGCTCGAAGACCTGCCCGAGATCCGGGCCTGGTTGCGCAAGCTCGTGCTGCAGGTCTTCCCCGGCGCCACGATCTCGGAAAGCGCACGCGTGCACGACGCCATCGAACTGTGCTCGGCGGTGAAGTTCGACCTCGCGCTGATCGACCTCGGCCTGCCCGATGGCAGCGGCGTCGACGTCGTGACCAAGCTGCGCGACCTGCAGCCCGAAGCGCAGAGCGTGGTCGTAACCATCCACGACGACGACGAGCACCTGTTTCCGGCGCTGCAGGCCGGCGCCTTCGGCTACATCCTGAAGGAACAGGCGCGTGAGCTCATCACCGAGCAGCTGCAGCGCATCAGCCAGGGCGAGCCGCCGCTGTCGCCCTCGATCGCGCGCCGCGTCATGGCCTACTTCAGCGCCAAGGCCAAGCCGCAGCCGCAACAGCACCTGATGCCCAACGTCAGCCTCACCGACCGCGAGAGCGAGGTGCTGCTGCGCGTGGCCAAGGGCTACACGCTGCCCGAGATCGGCGTCCAGCTGGGCCTGTCGCGCCACACCATCGCCGACTACGTGAAGCAGATCTACCGCAAGCTCAACGTGAGCTCGCGCGCCGAGGCGGCACTGGAAGCGCAGCGCCTGGGCCTGTTCCGCTGAGGCCCGGCCCGGTTCGCTCGCGCGCCTCATGCGCGCAGCGAAGAAGCTCAGAAGGAATCCGTTGATGGGCCCCCGGCGGTGCTGCCGATAATTCGGTAATCGCATAAGCTGGCCCGCGGGCCGCCCCTTCCTTGAACTTCCAGCAACTGCGCTCGGTGCGCGAGGCCGTCCGCCAGGGCTTCAACCTGACGGTGGTGGCCGACGTGCTGCACACCTCGCAGCCCGGTGTCAGCCGCCAGATCCGTGAGCTTGAGGATGAACTCGGCATCGAGATCTTCGAGCGCGCCGGCAAGCGCCTGACCGGCCTGACGCCGCCAGGCGCGACGCTGCTGCCCATCGTCGAGCGGCTGCTGCAGGAGGCCGACAACCTGCGCCAGGCCGGCGCCGAGTACGCCAGCCAGGACCGCGGCACGCTGACCATCGCGGCCACGCATTCGCAGGCGCGCTACGCATTGCCGCTGGCGGTGCGCGACTTCGCACGCAGCCACCCCGAGGTCGAACTGCGCCTGCACCAGGGCTCGCCCAGGCAGGTGGCCGAACTGCTGCTCAGCGGCGAGGCCGACATCGGCGTCGCCACCGAGGCCCTGGCCGGCTACGGCGGCCTGGTCGCACTGCCCTGCTACCAGTGGACGCACACCGTCATCGTGCCGCGCGCCCACCCCCTGGCCGAGGACGCGCGCCTGGGCGTGCCGCTGACGCTGGCGCGGCTGGCGCAGTTCCCCATCATCACCTACGAGCCCGGCTACACCGGCCGCAGCCACATCGACGAGGCCTTCGCGCGCCAGGGGCTGGCGATCAAGCTCGTGCTCTCGGCGATGGACGCCGACGTCATCAAGACCTACGTCGAACTCGGCATGGGCGTGGGCATCATCGCCGCCATCGCCTACGACGAGCAGCGCGACGCGGAACTGGCGGCCATCGACGCGCGCCACCTCTTCGCCAGCAACATGACGCGCCTGGGCGTGCGCCGCGGTGCCTTCCTGCGCAGTTACGTGTATGCCTTCATCGCCACATTCGCCTCGCCGCTCACGCGCCAGGTGGTCGAGCAGGCAATGGCGGCCGAACCGGGCACGGCCTTCGACATCTGAATCGCGGCCGCTTCCGCCATCCGGGGGAACCGCCGGCTTGACAGCCGGCGGCCGCGGGACGATCTTGCGTCGATGGCAGATCGCAGCGGCACGCAGATTCCTTGGGCCAGCCTGGCCGTGGTGGTGACGTTCGTCTCCAGCACGCTGCTCGTGCCCAAGGCCTTCGACCTGCTGCGCCCGCCCGAGAAGGAGCGCGCCCAGCCCTACAGCGGCGCCGACCTCGAGGTCGATGCGCGGCTGTGGGAAGACCCTTTCGGCGCCGTGCGCCGCCACGAGGCCGAGCGCAGCGAACGCTGCAAGGCGCCCGGCGCGGCGCAGCTGCAGGTCTGCGATGCGAAGTTCCTGGCCTGGCGCCGCTCGCCGCAGCAGCTGAAGGCGGCACTGAAGAACGACACCGACGACCGCGTCAACGACCGCATCGACGACGACAGCACGCTGATGGTGGCCGTGCTCGTGCCCGGCAACCCCTTCGTCGGCGCCGAGGAGAGCCGCCGCCGCACCCGCTACGCCCTGCTGTCGGGCCTGCAGGCCGAGGGCTACTTCCCGGCCAGCGCCGAGCAGATCGGCCTGCTCGAGGTGCCGCGCGCGAAGCTGCCGGGGCGCGAGCCGCGCGCGCCGGCCGACGCA
>CAIWPS010000562.1 GCA_903914615.1 uncultured beta proteobacterium
TCGCCCAGGGCCCGGCTGGGGCTGGACACCGTCAGCACGTGCAGCGGCTCGCGCCGGCCGGGGCGTTCGAGCGAGCCGCTGTCGTAGTCCACGCCGGCATTGATGAGCATGATCTCGGCTGCCTTCGGGTCGTCGCAGTACAGGTCCAGGTGCACCGAGGATAGCCGCGTCGCGGTGCCGCGCCAGGCCGCGCCCGAGAGGTGGGGTCGGAACTCGGCCAGGCGCTCCATCCACAGCAGCGCCACCTCGCGCAGCGCCTGCAGTTCGCCGGGCTGGGTGTCGGCGCAGAAGAGGGCGATGTGCTCGCGCACGGCGTCTTCGAGCTGCTCGTTGTCGGGCAGTGCGGCACGACCGCCGAAGTCGCGCGCCGCGCGGCGCTTGGCGGCGGCGTACTCCATGCCTTCGTCCACCACCCAGCGCGCGGCTGCAGCCGCCACTTCTTCTGTCACCGTCATGGAATCTCCACCGCGTTCATGCGCGCCACGATGGTCGCCGCACGGCCCGTGACATACGCCGAGTCGGGTCTTTTCTCGAAGCGCTTGGGCGCCGGCAGCATCACCGCCAGCCTTGCCGCCTGCTCGGCCGACAGCCGCGCCGCGTCGACGCGGAAGTAGTGCCGCGCCGCCGCCTGGGCACCGAACAGGCCCTCGCCCCACTCGACGTTGTTGAGGTAGATCTCCAGGATGCGCGCCTTGCCCAGCAGCCCTTCGAGCAGGTAGGTCAGCACCAGTTCCTGGGCCTTGCGCAGGACCGTGCGCTCGCCCGAGAGGAAGAGGTTCTTGGCCAGCTGCTGGGTGATGGTGGAGCCGCCCACCACCTTGGGCATGCGCGCCGCGGCGCCGCGGCGTGCGCGGTCGGCGCGCTGGTTCTTGTCCCAGGCCTTCTCGATGGCGTCCCACTCGACGCCGTTGTGGTCGGTGAAGCCGGCGTCCTCGCTGGCGATGACGGCGCGCTGCAGCTGCGGCGAGATGCGCGCTGCAGGCACGCTGTCCTGGCTCCAGGCGATGCGGTGCTGCTCGACCAGCAGCCGCCAGGCCTCGCTGCGCTGGAAGGTGGTGGACTGCGGCGCCACCACGGCCATCAAGGCGATGCGCAGCGCGAACACCGCCTGCAGCGCCGCGGTGCACAGCAGCAGCAGCGCGGCCGCGCGCAGCAGCTGGCGCTGCCAGGGCGGGCGCGGCTTCACCGGCCGGCCTCGATGGCCGCACGCAGGGCCTGCAGCACTGGCGCCGTCTGCGGCCGCACGCCGCGCCAGGCCCAGAAGGCCTCGGCGGCCTGTTCGACGAGCATGCCCAGGCCGTCGCGGCCCTGCGCGCCGGCGGCTCGGGCCCAGGCCAGGAAGGGCCGCGCCGCGGCGCCGTACATCAGGTCCACCGCCAGCGCGTCCGGCGCCAGCACCTCGGCGGACACCGGCACCGGTGCGCCCTGCAGGCTGCTGGCGCTGGCGTTGATGACGACACCGTAGCCCGTGCCCGGCGACGCCAGCGGCGCGGCGGTGAGGGCAGCGCCATGGGCCTGTGCCCAGTCGGCGTGGCCGTCCACGAGTTGCTGCGCCTTGGCCGCCGTGCGGTTGACCACCACCACCGCCGCCGGCCGCGCCTCGAGCAGCGGGCCCAGCACGCCGGCTCCGGCGCCGCCGGCGCCGACAAGCAGCACCCGCTGCCCGGCCAGCGCCCGGCCGGCGCCGGCCTCGATGTCGCGCACGAGGCCGATGCCGTCGCTGTTGTCGGCCCACCAGCCGTTGGCGTCGAAGCGCAGCACGTTGGCCGCGCCGGCGCGGCGCGCGCGCTCGCTGCACTGCGCGGCCAGTTGCAGCGCCTGCACCTTGAAGGGCACGGTGACGTTGCAGCCGCGGCCACCGGCGGCGGCGAAGGCGCGCACGGTGGCATCGAAGGCCTGCAGCGGGCACAGCAGCCGCTCGTAGCTCAGCACCTGCCCGGTCTGGCGCGCGAAGGCAGCGTGGATGTCCGGCGAGCGGCTGTGGGCCACCGGGTTGCCCAGCACGGCGTAGCGGTCGAGGCTCACTTCGGCCCCAGCTGGGTCGTTTCCAGCCCCTCGTCGCGCGTGAAGCGGAAGCGCGACGTGACGACGATCTGATCGGCCTGCGCGCGCATCGCGGCGCTGAAGGGGCCGAAGGGCGAGGCCGCCTGCACGATGGCCAGCGCCTGCTGGTCGAGCACGCGCGACGCCGAAGGCCGCACGATCTCGGCCTCGACGACGCGGCCCGCGGCGTCCACGGTGACGTTCATCGTCAGCTCGCCATAGAGCTTGCGGCCGCCGCTTTCGGGGAAGTTGCGCGTGCCGCGGTCCTCGACCTTGCGCCGCAGGGCGTCGTAGTACAAGGCGTAGACCTCCTCGCGCGTGGCCGGGCTGATGTAGCGCTTCTTCGGCCGCGCGTTCTCGTCGTTGATGCGCTTCTCGATCTCGGCCAGCAGCCGCAGCAGCTGCTTGCGCCGCTCTTCCTGGTCGCGTTCCAGCGGCGTGCCTTGCTCGCGGCGCGGGTCGGGCGGCGGCAGGGCGGCGATGTCGCGGCGGATCTGGGCCAGCAGCTGCTGCTGTTCCTGCTGCATCTGGTCGATGCGGCGGTGGGCGTCCTCGGCGGCATCGCCCACCTGCACCGTGGTCGCCATCGGCAGCGGCGACGTGGCGCGGCCCGCAGCCGCCTCACCGCCGCCGGCAAGGCTGGCCTGGGCGATGGCCTGGGCCTGCTCGGGCGCCTGTTCCGAGCGGGCGTTGACCAGCACCACCTCCAGCGGCGTGTCGCGGAAGGCGCGGTCCAGCACCTGCGGCGCGACGAAATGCACGCTCAGCAGGCCGGCATGGACGGCGCCCGAGGCGAGCAGCGCCCATTGCAGCGTCGACAGGTGGCGCCAGCGCACGGCGGGCCTTCACTCCGGGGCCGCAGCGGCGGCCGGCGCCGGCTCGCCTTCGTCGACGGCGATGGCGATGGCCAGCTGCAGGCCGCCCACGGCTTCGGCCTCGTCCTCCGCCGCCTCGTCATCGGCAGCGGCCGTGGCGGGCTCGACATCCAGCCGCGCCGCCAGCGTGGCATGCAATTCGAGCGTCAGCAAATCGATGCCGGCGACGCGCGCGCGCACGCGGCTGCCGCGCGGCAGGCTCTCGGTGCCGGGCAGGCGGAAGACCAGCGGCAGCGTCTCGGCGCGCACCAGGCCGTCCTTCATTACCGCGACATCGAGTTCGGCCAGGCCCTGCTGCTGCACGTACTGCAGCGTCCAGTAGCGCTCGATGCCCTGCTGGAAGCCGTTGTAGGCGGTGTAGGCGGCGTCGAAGGCCGAGATCACCGAGAACAGCGCCGCGTCCTTGGGCTTGAAGGGCGCGGCCAGCGCCGCGGTGCGGCCGTGGCGGGCGCAGGCGATGATCTGCCACTGGTTGGCGAGGTCGACATAGCGCCGCAGCGGCGAGGTCGACCAGGCGTACTGCGGCACGCCCATGCCGGCATGCGGCGCCGGCTTGGTGCCCATGCGCACCTTCACCCCCGGCAGCAGGCTGGCCTGGCTGCGGTAGATGGCGGGCACGCCATGCTCGGCCAGCCAGCCGCCCCAGGTGCTGTTGGCCAGGATCATGGCCTCGGCGACGATGAGGTCCAGTGGTGCGCCGCGCTGGCGGGTGCCGATGCTCACCGCCTCGTCACCGCGCGGCTCGCTGCCGTCGCCGGCCAGGCGGAAGTTGTAGTCCGGCCGGTTGAAGGTTTCGGGCTTGCCGCGCGCGACCTCGCGCCGGCCCTTGAGCGTGCGCGCCAGGCGGAAGGCGAAGGCGAGTTCGGCGGCGAAGGCGTAGTCGGCGGGCGCATCGCCGCCCAGGCTGGCCTCGGTAATGACGCTGTCCAGCTGGTCATGACGCAGGTTCGCGGCAATGGGCACGAGTTCCAGCTTCGTCTCGTGGCCGCGGATCTCCAGCGTCGCCTCGTCCAGCGTCACGTACAGGCTGACCGCCGGGCAGGCGCGGCCTTCGGCCAGCGTGTAGGCCTGCACCACGGCGTCGGGCAGCATGGTGATCTTCCAGCCCGGCATGTAGACCGTGGACAGGCGTTCGCGCGCCACCTTGTCGATGGGGCTGTCGGGCAGGAGGGCCAGGCCTGGCGCGGCGATGTGGACGCCAAAGACCACCGTGCCTGTGCCCAGGCCCTGCACCGAGAGCGCATCGTCGATTTCGGTGGTGGCCGAATCGTCGATCGAGAAGGCCTGCACTGGCGCGGTGGCCAAGGCTTCCTTGATGGGCGGCGCGGCCAGCGCCGGAAATCCGGTGCCCTTGGGAAACTGCTCGAACAGGAAGCGCTGCCAGTGGAACTGGTAGGGGCTCTCGATGGCACCGGCGGCCGTGAGCAGGTCCAGCGGCGAGCGCTGCGCGCGCTTGGCGGCCTCGACCACGGCCTTGTATTCCGGGCCGTTCTTGTCGGGCTTGAAGAGGATGCGGTAGAGCTGCTCGCGCACCGGCGCCGGGCAGCGGCCGGCCACCAGATCGCCGGCCCAGGCCTCGATCTGCGCTGCGACCTGCTTCTTGCGCTCGATGCCGGCCAGGGCGGCCTTCACCGTCTCCTCGGGCGCCTTCCTGAACTGGCCCTTGCCGAGGCGGCGGAAGTAATGCGGCGCGTCGAACAGGCCCAGCAGCGCGGCGGCCTGCTTCTCGGGGCCGAAGGGCGCCTCGAAGTAGTCGCGTGCCAGGTCGGCGAAGCCGAAGTCGCCCTCGGGCGCGAATTCCCAGGCCAGGTCGAGGTCGATCTCGCCGGCCAGCGCCTGGGCCTGCGCCATCAGCTCGGCCGGCGCCGGCTTGTCGAAGCGCAGCATCACGTTGGCCGACTTGACCTTCACGCGCTTGCCCGAGTCGAGCTCGACCTGCAGCGAGGCTTCGGCCTCGGACATCACGCGGCCGGCGTGGAACTTGCCGGCGTCGTCAAAGAGGGCGTAGGTCGTCAATGCAGCACGCTGAGCAGACGCTCGCGCTCCGGTTCGGTGGCGAGCAGCTGCGCGATGCCGCTGTCGAAGGTGACCAGCCTCGCGCCATGGCGCGCGGCGGTGGCCAGCAGGTAGGCGTCGGTGATGTGTCGGTGGCCGTACAGCCCGCCGCTGCAGCAGCCCAGCACCTGCTCGAAGCCGAAGTCCATGGCCAGCAGGCGGTGGCGGGGGTGGGCGGTGTTGCGCAGCAGCAGCTCGGCGATCTGCGGCACGCTGATGACGCGGCCCGAGAACGCCGGCTGCGAGACGATGCGCACGAAGGCCGACTGCGTCACCGCGGTCGTCGCCCAGCCCTCGGCGGCATGGCGCTTGAACCAGCGCTGCATCGCGGCGTGGTGCTCATGCGCGGGCCAGCCCAGCGCGATCAGCGCGTTGGCGTCCAGCAGCCACATCAGGGCGTGTCTTCCAGCAGTTCCTTGACGCGGGCGGCCGTCACCTTCGGCGCGTCGGCGGGCAGCTCGAACACCCACACGCCGTCCTTCTGCCGCATCGGCAGGCGTTCGGCGCTGCCCAGGCGGATCAGCTCCGACACCGCCTGGCCGAGCTTGAGCGCCCGCGCCTGGGCATAGTTCTGCGCGACGGCGAAGGCGTCGCTCTCCAGCGTGAGGGTCGTGCGCATGGTTGATGCAGATTCTGAAAAGTGATGCATTCTAGGGTCGCATGCATCAGCGCCGAGGTTCACACGGTCATGCCGCCCGAGACCTCGATCACCGCGCCGTTGATGTAGCTGGCCTCGTCGCTGGCCAGGAAGGCGTAGACA
>CAIWPS010000563.1 GCA_903914615.1 uncultured beta proteobacterium
CTGCCGCCGGCGGCCAACCTCGCGGTGGGCGACTTCCTGGCGCGGCCGGCGCACTGGCGCGTCATCGCCGACCTCGGCCTGCTGTCGCTGTTCGCCGGCATCTACAGCGTGCCGATGTACGCGCTCATCCAGCTGCGCAGCCAGCCCACGCACCGGGCGCGCATCATCGCCGCCAACAACATCCTCAACGCGCTGTTCATGATCGTCAGCGCGTTGGGTGTCGGCGTGCTGCTGAAGGCGGGCTTCAGCATCCCCGAGGTGTTCCTGGCCGTCGGCCTGCTCAATGCCGTGGTGGCGGGCTACATCTTCCTCGTCGTGCCCGAGTACCTGCTGCGCTTCGTCGCCTTCATCCTCACGCGCTGCATCTACCGTTTCAAGGTGCGCGGCGACGAGCACATCCCGACGGCCGGCGCGGCCATCCTGGTCTGCAACCACGTCAGCTACATCGACGCCGTGGTGCTGATGGCGGCCAGCCCGCGGCCGATCCGCTTCCTGATGGACCACCGCATCTTCGCCACGCCGGTGCTGGGCTGGCTGTTCCGCCTGGGCAAGGCCATACCCATCGCGCCGCAGCGCGACGACCCCGCCGCCTACGAACGCGCCTTCGAGGCCGCGCGCGGCGTGCTCGCCGAGGGCGAACTGCTGGGCATCTTCCCCGAAGGCGGCATCACGCGCGACGGCAGCCTGGGCGAGTTCAAGGGCGGCATCATGAAGATCCTGCAGACGAACCCGGTGCCGGTGGTGCCGCTGGCGCTGCAGAACCTGTGGGGCTCGTTCTTCTCGCGCATCGAGGGCGGCACGGCCATGGTCCGGCCCTTCCGCCGTGGCGTTTTCAGCCGCGTGGGGCTGGTGGCGGGGCCGGCGCTGGCGGCGGGCGAGGTCACGCCCGAAGGCCTGCGCACGCGCGTGGCGGGCTTGCTCGGGGCCTGAGCGCCTGCCAGGACCTTTTGCACGCGCATCCCGTCACGCTGCGGCGCGGGCCGGCCTCGCTGCGACTTGCCACAGTGACTGTATGAACGTACAGTATTCTCGTGGCTTTCCCTCCCGACCTTTTTCCTCCTGAGCTTGCTGCTGCCGATCCTGCGGCCTCCGCGCTGCAGCCTGCCGGCGCGGCTGCGGCCGCGCCTGAAGCACTGCACCCGGCCCTGTGGCGCGCCCACCAGCTGGCCCGCCCCGGCGCGGCGGTGCAGCCCAGCGGCCACGACGAGCTCGACACCCAGCTGCCCGGCGGCGGCTGGCCGCTGGGCACGCTGACCGAGCTGCTGCTGCCGCATGCCGGCATCGGCGAACTGCGCCTGCTGGCGCCGGTGCTGGCGGCGCTGCAGCGCGAGCAGCGCAGCCTGATGTGGTTCGACCCGCCGGCGGCACCCTGTGCCTGGGCGCTGTCGGCGCTGGGCATCGACCTGCGGCAGCTGGTGGTGGTGCGCTCGCGCGTGGCGCTGAAGGGCCCGGCGCGCGGCCGGCTGCCGGCGGCCGACATCCTGTGGGCGCTGGAGCAGGCGCTCAAGAGCGGCCACCTCGGCGCCGTCCTGGCCTGGCTGCCGGCGCGGCTGCCGGCCGATGCGCTGCGCCGCCTGCAGCTGGCGGCGCAGGGCCATGGCGGCCCCGCCTTCCTGCTGCGCGATGCGCAGGAGCGCAGCCGCCCCAGCCCGGCGCCGCTGCGCCTGCTGCTCGACAGCGCCGGCCCCGACCTGCTGCGCGTGGCGCTGCTCAAGCGCCGCGGCCCGCCGCAGGCGCAGCCGCTGGTGCTGGCGCTGCCGCCGGTGCTCTCGGCGCCGGCGCTGGCACGGGCCCTGGCGGCGCGGCAGGCGCCGGCCACGCAGCCGCGTGCGCGCGCGGCCGCCTGACATGCTGCGGCTGCGCGCATCCACACCATCGCCATGCTGTGGCTTGCCCTGCACCTGCCGGCGCTCTCGCTCGAGGCCTTCTGCGCCACGCTGGACGAGGCCGCGCGCCAGCGCCCCGTGGCGCTGCTGCGCGAGCACCGCGTCGCCACCGTCAACGCCGCGGCCGCCAGCCGGGGGCTGCGCCCGGGCCTGAAGCGCGCCACCGCGCTGGCGCTGGCCGCCGACCTGCTGCTGGCCGAAAGTGACCCCGCGCGCGACGCCGCCGCGCTGCAGGCGGTGGCGCATGCGGCGCTGGCCTTCACCCCCGCGGTGGCGCTGCAGGACGCGCAGACCGTGGTGCTGGAAGTGCACGCCAGCCTGCGCCTGTTCGGCGGCCTGGCCGCGCTGCGGCAGCGGCTGCAGGCCGCACTGGCGCCGCTGGGCCACCGCGTGCAGATGGCCGCCGCACCGACGGGCCGCGGTGCCGCGATGCTGGCGCAATGGGGGCCGGGCGCTGGCTGCGACGATGCGGTCCTGGGCCCCCACGCCACGCGGCTGCCGGCGCTGCAGGCGCGGCTGGACGGCGCCCCGGTGTGGCTGCTGGGCCCCGGCCGCGAACATTGGGAAGCACTGCAGGGCATGGGCCTGCACACGGTGGCCGACCTGCGCCAGCTGCCGCGCAGCGGCCTGGCGCGGCGCTTCGGCGCGGCGCTGCTGGACGAGCTCGACCGCGCCCTCGGCCTGCAGGCCGAGGCCTGGTCGTGGCTGCAACTGCCGGCGGTGTTCGAAAGCCGCCTGGAGCTCTACGCCCGCGCCGAGACCGCCGAGCAGGTGCTGCACGGCGCGGCCGTGCTGCTGGCGCGACTGGTCGCCTGGGCGCAGGCGCGCCACGCGCGCGTCGGCGGCTGCACGCTGCGCATGCGCCACGAGCGCCTGCGCCAGGCCCTGCTGCCGCCCACCGAGCTGCGCCTGGCGCTGGCCGAGCCGGCGCTGGACGCCGCCCACCTGCAGCTGCTGCTGCGCGAGCGGCTGGCGCGCCTGGAACTGGCAGCGCCGACGCTGGAGCTGGAACTGCACTGCGACCGCCTCGTCGCCGGCCACGCGTCCAATGGCGAACTCTTCCCCACCCACGCCAGCCAGGCCGAGGGCCTGACGCGCCTGCTCGAACGCCTGCGCGCGCGCCTGGGCGACGAGCAGGTGCAGCGCCTGCTGGCGGTGGCCGACCACCGCCCCGAACGCGCCAGCCGCGGCGTGCCGGCGCAGGGCGAAGGCCTGGCGGCTGCGGCCGCGGCGCCGCCCTTGCACCGCGCCTCGGCCTTGCCCTTGCACCGTCCGGCCTGGCTGCTGCCCGAGCCGCAACCGCTGGCCGAGCGCGCAGGCCTGCCGCTGCTGCACGGCCGGCCGCTGCAGCTGGTCAGCGGCCCCGAACGCATCGAGACCGGCTGGTGGGATGGCCAGGCCGCGGCGCGCGACTACTACATCGCCCAGGCCGAGGACGGCTCGCTGGTGTGGGTGCTGCGCAGCCGCCTGCCGGGCGCGCCCGGGGCGGTGAACTGGTATCTGCAGGGCTGCTTCGGGTGAGGCGCGCCCGGGCGGACTCAGCGCCCGCCGAGCGCGATCCGGTAGCGCAGGCCGGGCTTGCCGCCGTAGGCCGCGTCCTTGACGAAGGTCTCGACGAGCACGCCGCCGTTGGCGGCGATGACGCGCTGCGAGGCGACGTTGTCGGGGTCGGTGGTCAGATCGACATGGGCCAGGCCCTGCGCGCGCGCCAGCGGCAGCATCAGCGCCAGCGCCTGCGTCGCGTAGCCGCGGCGCCGCTTCCAGGGCACCACGGCGTAGCCGACGTGGCCCAGCACATGCGGCGGCAGCGGCGCGCCGCCGGGCATCCAGCGCAGGCCCGTGGTGCCGGCGAAGCCTTCGTCGTCCCACATCCAGCGCCGCAGCCCGGGGATGCGCGCGCGCTGGCTGCCGTCGGGCAGCGTCACGGCCGGGCCGCGCGCCTCGGGGTCGTCCATGAAGGCCAGGAAGGCGGCCGCATCGGCTTCGATGCGGTCCAGTTCCTCCTGCGCGGCCTGCGGCCGCGTGGTGTCGGCAGACCAGCCGCGGCGCAGCGCCGCGACGTAGTCGCCCAGATGCTCGGGCGCCGGGCGGACGAGCTGCAGCGCCATCGCCGTGGCGTCAGGGCGCCGAGACGTAGTTGGCAGGCAGCCAGCGGTAGCCCTTGCCGTCCGTGCGGAGCTGGCCGATGCCGGGGAAGGAGACATGCGCCACGGCGACGAAGTAGCCCTTCTTCGCCGCGTCGGCGTAGTTCTTCTGGCGCTGCGGCGCGGCGACCTTGGTGTCGCTGTCGAAGCCGATGGTGACGCTCGGGTGCTCGAACTGCACCGCAGCGACGTGCATCAGGTCGCCCCAGAAGACGATGCGCTGGCCCTCGCTTTCGGCCACGTAGATGGTGTGGCCCGGCGTGTGGCCGGGTGCCGGCACGGCGCGGATGCCGGGCACGAGGTCGGTAGCGCCGTCGAAGGGCTTGAGCCTGCCGGCGGCCACGTAGGGTGCCAGCGAGGCCATCGCGCCCTGGAAGAAGCCCTTGTTGTCGGCCGGTGCGGCGTCCAGGTTCTTCTGGCTCAGCCAGAAGTCGCCTTCACGCCGGTCGGCGCGCACGACGGCGTTGGGGAAGACGGCCTTGCCGTCGGCGGTGAGGCCGCCGACATGGTCGGGGTGCATGTGGGTGATGTAGATCTCGTCGACCTGCTCGGGCTGGTAGCCCGAGGCCTTCAGGTTGGCCACGAGCTTGCCCAGGGTGGGGCCGAAGAGGCCGGCGGCGCCGGTGTCGATGAGCACCAGCTTGGCGCCGGTGTTGACGAGGTAGCCGTTGACCGAGGTCTCCAGCGGCGACTTCAGGTAGGACCGGGCGAGCAGCGTCGACACTTCCGCCGGCGTGGTGTGGCTGAGCAGCTTGTCCACCGGCAGTGCGACGGTGCCGTCGGACAACGCCGTGACCTCGAAGGCGCCGACCTTCATGCGGTACCAGCCCGGGGCCTGCGACTTGGCCAGCGGCGCTTCGGCGTGGGCGGCACCCGCGAGCGCGATGCATGCGGCGACGGTGGTGCCGAGGAAGGCGCGGCGGAATGGGGACATCATCGTTCTCCTGCTGTGTTGTGGGCCCCTGAAGGGCGGCGCAGGATAGCGCAAGGCCCCCGGCCTTGCAGGCTTGCCGGTTCAGGCCAGCACGCGCCGCAGCCAGCCTTGCAGCGCCTGCACTTCCTCCAGGCACACCGAATGCTCCATCGGGTAGTCGTGCCATTCCACCGGCTGGCCCAGCGACTGCAGCAGGTCGCGGCCGGCCACCCCGCGCGCGATCGGCACCACGCCGTCGCTGCGGCCGTGGGCCAGGAACACGGGCGTGGCCCGGTTGGCGGCGCTGCGTTCGGCGGCCAGCGTGTCGGCCAGCGGCACGTAGCCCGAGAGACCGGCAATGCCCGCGAGCTTCTCGGCATGGCGCAGGCCGGCGCCCAGCGCGATGGCGCAGCCCTGCGAGAAGCCGGCAAGCACGATGCGCTGGGCCGGCACGCCGCGCGCCACTTCGCGTTCCAGCAGTTGCTGCACCAGCGTCATCGACTCGCGCAACCCGGCCGCGTCCTCGCGCCGCACGAGGTCGGCGCCGAGGATGTCGTACCAGGCGCGCATGCGGTGGCCGCCGTTGATGGTGACCGGGCGCTCCGGCGCGCGCGGAAAGACATAGCGCACGGGGCCCACGCTGGCCAGGTCGAGCTCGTCGGCCATGGGCAGGAAGTCGGTGCCGTCGGCGCCCAGGCCATGCAGGATGACGACGGTGGCGCGCGGCGTGGCCGCCGGGTTGAGTTCGATGGTCTGCAGGTGGGTCATCGCGGCCTCAGTAGCTCAGACCCATGGCCGAGCGCACGTCGCGCATCGTCTGGCGGGCGACGGTGCGCGCACGTTCGGTGCCCATCTCGACGATCCACTGCACCTGCTTCGGGTTGCTCAGGTAGGCCTCGGCGCGTTCGCGCCAGGGCTGCTGTTCGTGCAGGATGGCGTCGATGACCGGCTGCTTGCAGTCCAGGCAGCCGATGCCGGCGGTCTTGCAACCCGTGACGACCCAGTCCTGCGTCGCGGCGTCGCTGTACACCTTGTGGAACTGCCACACCGGGCATTTCTCGGGGTCGCCGGGGTCGGTGCGGCGCACGCGCGCGGGGTCGGTGGTCATGCCGCGGACCTTCCTCGTCACCTCGGCCGGCTCGTCGCGCATCAGGATGGCGTTGCCGTAGCTCTTGCTCATCTTGGTGCCGTCGGTGCCGGGCAGGCGCAGCACCTCGGTGTGCAGCGCCTTGGGCTCGGTGAGGATGGTCTGGCCGGCGCCCTTGAGGTGGCCGAGCAGGCGCTCGGTGTCTTCCTCGGTCCAAGCTTCGATCGAGCCCGCAGCGCGGCGCACCAGCGCCTCGCCCTTGGCCAGGGCTTCGGTGCTGCCGGTCTCGCCGAAGGTCTTGCGCTGCTTCTCGTAGTAACGGGCATCGTCCTTCGGGAGCCGGGCCAGCGCGGCGGCGATGCGGGCTTCGCTGTCGCCGCTGCGGCCGTAGAGGTTGTTGAAGCGCCGCGCCACCTCGCGCGTGAGCTCGACGTGGCTGGACTGGTCCTCGCCCACCGGCACGTAGGTGGCCTTGTAGATCAGGATGTCGGCAGCCTGCAGCAGCGGGTAGCCGAGGAAGCCGTAGGTCGCGAGGTCGCGGTCCTTGAGCTTGTCGATCTGGTCCTTGTAGGTCGGCACGCGCTCCAGCCAGCCCAGCGGCGTGCCCATGGCCAGCAGCGTGAACAGCTCGGCATGCTCGGGCAGGCGGCTCTGGATGAAGAGCGTGCAGGCCTCGGGGTCCAGGCCGGCGGCGATCCAGTCGATGACCATGTCGTAGACGTAGCGCTCCATCACCTCGCGCTCTTCGTAGTGCGTGGTCAGCGCATGCCAGTCGGCGACGAAGAAGAAGCACTCGTGCTCGTGCTGCAGCCGCACCCAGTTCTTCAGGGCGCCGTGGTAGTGGCCGAGATGCATGGCGCCGGTGGGGCGCATGCCGGAGAGAACGCGTGATCGCTGGGTCATGCTGCGGGGTGTGGCAAGGTCGGCGCGAATTGTCTCAGGTCGGCGCTGGCTACACTGCCCGCGCCGCAGGCATGCCCCAGTCCTCTCCCATGAAGCGCATCGTCATCCTCATCTCCGGCCGCGGCTCGAACATGGAAGCCATCCAGCAGCGCTGCGTCGAGCAGGGCTGGCCGGCCACCGTCGTCGCCGTCATCGCCAACCGCGCCGACGCGGCCGGGCTGGCCTATGCGGCAGGGCAGGGCGTGGCCACCGCCGTCGTCGACCACAGGGCGCATGCCTCGCGCGAAGCCTTCGACGCCGAACTGGCGCGCGTCATCGACAGCCATGCGCCCGACCTCGTCGTGCTGGCCGGCTTCATGCGCATCCTGGGCCCGGCCTTCGTGCAGCGCTTCGAGGGCCGGCTGCTCAACATCCACCCCTCGCTGCTGCCGGCCTTCCCGGGCCTGCACACCCACCGCCGGGCTTTGGCGGCGGGCTGCAAGGCCGTGGGCGCGACGGTGCACTTCGTCACCCCCGAGCTCGACCACGGCCCCATCGTCATGCAAAGCGTGGTGCCGGTGCGCCCTGGCGACGACGAGCACGCCCTGGCCGCGCGCGTGCTGGCCACCGAACATGTCATCTACCCGCAGGCCGTGCGCTGGTTCGTCGAGGGCCGGCTGCGCGTCGAAGACGGCGTCGTCAGCCACGCCGGCGGCGCTTCCCAGGTCTACCTCTGAACCATGCACCCCAACGCCCTGCTCGACCTCGCCACCGAACTGCTGCGCACCGTCCTCAAGCTCGACCAGCCGGCCGATGCCACCGTATCGGCCTTCTTCCGCGAGCACCGCACGCTGGGCGCGCGCGAACGCCACGCGCTGGCCGAGACCGCCTACGCGGTGCTGCGCAAGCGCCTGCTGTTCCAGCACCTGGCCCAGAGTGGCACCGGCGCGCTCGAACGCCGCCTGGCCATCCTGGCCTGGCAGGGCAGCGATACCTTCCTGCGCGGAGCGCTGACGCCGCCCGAGCAGGCCTGGCTGGCCGAGGTGTCGAAGATCGACCGCAGTGCCCTGCCGGAAAAGTTCCGCCACAATCTGCCCGACTGGTTCGCCGCCGCGCTGCAGGCCCAGCTGGGCGAGGCCTTCTGGCCGCTGGTGCAGGCCGTCTCCGAGCCGGCGCCGCTGGACCTGCGGGTCAACGTCCTCAAGGCCAAGCGCGACGAGGTGCAGCGCGCGCTCACCGAGGCCGGCTACACCGTGCACCCGACGCCGCATTCGCCCTGGGGCCTGCGCGTGCAGGGCAAGCCGGCGCTGCACAAGCTGGACGTCTTCACGCGCGGCGAGGTCGAGGTGCAGGATGAGGGCAGCCAGCTGCTGGCGCTGCTGACCGACCCCAAGCGCGGCGAGATGGTGGTCGATTTCTGCGCCGGCGCCGGCGGCAAGACGCTGGCCCTGGGCGCGGCGATGCGCAACACCGGGCGGCTCTATGCCTTCGACGTCTCGGGCCATCGGCTCGATGCGCTGAAGCCGCGCATGGCGCGCAGCGGGCTGTCCAACATCCACCCGGCGCAGATCGCCCACGAGCGCGACGACCGCATCAAGCGCCTGGCCGGCAAGATCGACCGCGTGCTCGTCGACGCGCCCTGCTCGGGGCTGGGCACGCTGCGGCGCAATCCCGACCTGAAGTGGCGCCAGTCACCCAAGACGGTGGCCGAACTGCAGGCCAGGCAGGGCGCCATCCTGGCCGGCGCGGCGCGGCTGCTCAAGCCGGGCGGGCGCCTGGTCTATGCCACCTGCAGCCTGCTCGCGGCCGAGAACGAGGAAGTCGCCGCGGCTTTCACGGCGGCGCAGCAAGGCGTCTTCGACGTGCTGCCGGCGCAGGACGCGCTGCAGGCCGCACGCGTCGAGGCGGCTGCGTCTTTGGTGGCGGGCCCCTATCTGCGCTTGTGGCCGCACCGCCACCAGACCGACGGTTTTTTCGCGGCGGTCTGGCAAAGGCGTTGAAATCAGCGCCATCTGCCGCCATCTTGGGTGATCTGGCGCAATGAACCTTCGCGAATCGATCAAATGCGGGGTTGCGGGTAGGCATTAACCGCAACCCTGACGTCAGCCGCACCCCTACAATCGCAGTTGTAAATTTTCTCGGTATCAAGGAATCGCTGATGGATCAACTGTGGCTGGTGCATGACGCGCTCGTTCAATGGCTCGCCCACGGCTGGCTGAATGCGGCGTGGTGGCAGGTGCTGCTGTTCACCCTGGTCACGACGCACATCACGATCTCGGCCGTGACCATCTTCCTGCACCGCGCACAAGCGCACCGTGCGCTGGACCTCCATGCGATCCCCTCGCATTTCTTCCGCTTGTGGCTGTGGGTGGGCACCGGCATGGTGACGAAGGAATTCGTCGCCGTGCACCGCAAGCACCACGCCAAGTGCGAGACCGAGGAAGACCCGCACAGCCCGCAGACGCGCGGCATCAAGGCGCTGCTGCTGACCGGCGTGGAGCTCTACCGTGCCGAGGCCGCGATTCCCGAGACGATTTCCAAGTACGGCCACAACACCCCCGACGACTGGATCGAGCGCAACCTCTACAGCCGCTACACCTGGCAGGGCGTGGGGCTGATGCTGATCCTGGACCTGCTGCTCTTCGGCGCCATCGGCGCTGCGGTATGGGCGGTGCAGATGGCCTGGATCCCGGTCATGGCCACCGGCATCATCAACGGCATCGGCCACTGGTGGGGCTACCGCAATTTCGAGTCGGCCGACGCGTCGACCAATGTCTCGCCCTGGGGCATCCTGATCGGCGGCGAAGAGCTGCACAACAACCATCACACCTACCCGACCTCGGCCAGGTTCTCGGTCAAGCCCTACGAGTTCGACATCGGCTGGGCCTACATCCGCGGCATGGAGATGGTCGGCCTGGCCAAGGTCAAGAAGACGCCGCCGCGGCTGGCGCTGGGCGGCGTGCGGGCGGTGGCCGACGACAAGACGCTGGAAGCCGTGATCGCCAACCGCTACGAGGTGATGGCGCGCTACGCCGCCGAGCTCAAGCTCGCGGTCGCCGTCGAGCTGGCGCGACTGAAGGCGCAGGGCGCCGAGAACAGCGCGCGCTGGAGCAACATGCGCCTGGCCAAGGCCTGGCTGCACCGCGACGACGACCGCATCCCGAACGGCGTCAAGCCCGGCCTGGCGCAGGCCCTGGGCGACAGCCCCAAGCTGGCCAAGCTGGTCGCCATGCGCGAGGAGCTGCGGGCGCTGTGGACGCGCACCGGCGTCTCCGCCGAACAGCTCGTCGCCGACCTCCAGGCCTGGTGCCGCAAGGCCGAGGAAAGCGGTATCGCCGCGCTGCAGGAGTTCTCGCTGAAGCTGCGCGCCGCACACGCCTGAGCCCGCTCCGCTCGCCGTCCGGACGTCAAGCCCGCCCCGTGCGGGCTTGTTGCATTCCGGCGTCCGCGCCAGCGCCCGCCGTGGCGCGCTCAAGTTGCAAGCGCTTGTGACGATGTTCAGGGTCACCATGCCCCCTGCTGCCCAGGCCCTGCTGCCGCACCCGCCAAGCCGCGCCGCGCGCGGGCTCGGCGACGCCGATCGGGCGGCGGCGGTAGCATTCGACCGAGGGGTTCCGGCGGGCGCGACCAGCCTCGGCGGCGCCGGTGCAGGCCCGCGGGTGGCCGCGGCCCGCGCCTCCCCACCACTCCCTGGAGCACAGCGGATGACCTTGACGCGGCGGCTCGGTCTGATCGTCGCCGCGGTGCTGCTGCTGGCGCTGGCGGGCGCCGGCCTGGTGCAGGGCTGGACCCTGCACGAGGCGCTGCAGCAGTTGCTGGCCCAGCGCAACCAGGACGCTGCGTCGGCATTCGCCGCCGAGCTCGGTCCTCGCGAGGGCGACCTCCCCGCGGTGCGCGACTGGGCAGCACGCCGCGCCGGCGAGCTCCGGCTGAGCCACCTTTGGCTGCGCGGCCACGAGGGCGAACTGCTGGCCGACATCGTCCCCGCGCAGCGAACCACGGCGACGCCCGGCGGGTGGTCGAGACCGCTGAGCTTCGCGGTTCCGGCAGGCAGGGCGCCCGTCGCCGAGGGTGCGCACGGCGTCGCTGAGCTGCAGCTGCAGACCGATGCCGCCTGGGCGCAGGAAGCGCTGTGGCAGGCAGGCAGCCGCCTGGTGGCGGCACTGCTGCTGCTGGCCGCCGCCGCCGCGGCGCTGATGCTGCTGGCCCTGCGGCGCTGGCAGCGGCCCCTGGCGGCCATCCTGCTGCAGGCGCAGGCCCTGGAGCAGGGCCACTACCTGCAGGCTGAAGAGACCGCGCTGCCCGAGCTGCCCGAACTGCGCGGCCTCGCCCGCAGCATGAATGCCACCGTGATGCGGCTGCGCGAGATGTTCGCCGCGCAGGCCGAGCAGGTGGCCCTGCTGCAGCGGCAGGCCCAGCTCGACCCCATCACCGGCCTGCCGCTGCGACAGGCCTTCCTGGGCCAGCTGCAGCAGCGCCTGGAAGAGCCGGGTGCACCCCCGGTGGCGCTGCTGCTGGTGCGCCTGCTGCATCTGGAATCGCTCAACCCGCGCCTCGGGCACGACACGACCGACCGCCTGCTGGGCGCCATCGCCGACGTGCTGCAGACCTACGTCGACCGTGTGCCCGGCACCTTCGCCGGCCGCCTGAACGGCCCGGACTTCGCCCTCTGCCTGCCGGTCGCGGGGGTGGCGCAGGAAACCGCCGAGTCGCTGCGCGCTGCGCTCGCGGCGGTGCCGGCGCTGCGCGTCGGCGGCGCCGAGGCCGTGGTCGGCGGCGTCGATGGCCTGCACGATTGCACGCCCGGGGCCGCACTGGCCGCCGCCGACGCGGCGCTGGCGCGCGCCGAGGACAGCGAGGGCGTGGCCGTCGAGCGCCAAGGCGACCTCGTTGCCGACAGCGCCGGGGCGCGCGCCTGGCGCGAGCAGATCGGCGCTGCGCTGGCCGAGGGGCGGGCGCGGCTGGCCGAGTTCAAGGTCGTCGACCGCAACGGTGCCACCGTGCAGCTGGAATGCCCGCTGCGCGTGCAGTTGCACGTCGACGGCGAATACCTGGCGGCAGCGCGCTGGCTGGCGCTGGCCCGGCGCAGCCGCCTCATGCCTCAGGTCGACCTGATGGCGGTCGAACTGGCGCTGCGCGCGATCGCCGCCGACGGCCAGCCCCGCGCCGTGCATGCCTCGTTGCTGTCGCTGGCGGCGCCGGAATTCATCGCCGAGGTCGCTGCGCTGCTGCAGGCGGCGCCGGGCGCCGCGGCACGGCTGGCCATCGAAATCGTCGAAGGCGCCCGTCCGCAAGGGCGTGCGCAGGTGGCCGAAGCCGCCGCGGTGTGGTCGGCCTGCGGCGTGCGCGTGGGCGTCGAACATGCGCAGGCGACGCCGCAGGAACTGCCGGGCCTGGCCGCGGCCGGCGTGCGCTACGTGCAGGTGCAGTCACGCCATCTGCGCGGCCTGGCCGCCGACGAGGCCGTGCGCGGCTACGCCCGCAGCCTGGTGGCGCTGATCCACGGCCTGGGCCTGCAGGCCGTGGCCGACGGCCTGGGCGAGGCCGCCGACCTGGAGGCGGCATGGGCGCTGGGTTTCGACGCCGCCACCGGCACCGCGCTGGTCCCCGCCTAACCCGGGTTCAGGCGATGTCGCCGGCGTGCAGGCCCCAGCCGCCGGCCTGACGGTCGGCAAAGTAGTGCTGGAGCGTCTGCCGCACGGTGCGGAAGGCGAGCTCGTCCCAGGGCACCTCGTCCTCGCGGAACAGGCGGGCCTCGATGGTCTCGGGCCCGGGGTCGAGGTGGGTGTCGAGCATGCGCGCGAGGTAGAAGAAGTGGACCTGGCCCGCGCGCACCACGTTCAGCACCGTGAACAGCGACTGCAGTTCGATGTGCGCCCCGGCCTCTTCCACGGTCTCGCGCACGGCGCCTTCGGCGGTGCTTTCGCCGAGTTCGAGGAAGCCGGCCGGCAGCGTCCACAGGCCGTAGCGGGGTTCGATGTTGCGGCGGCACAGCAGCACCTGGCCGTCCCACACCGGCACCGTGCCGACGACGTTGATCGGGTTCTCGTAGTGGATCTCGCCGCAGGCCGGGCAGACCGCGCGTTCGCGGTTGTCGTCGGCGGGTACGCGGTAGCTGACCTCGGTGCCGCAGACACGGCAATGCTTGATGCGGCGTGGCACGAACATGCGCGGCAGTGTAGCGGCGGGCCGCCGCGTGGCATCATCTTCGGTCGCCCGTACCGCCACCCACCCGGAAGACTTCCGCCATGAGCTACGTCATCGCCCCGCCCGCCCTCGCCTGCGTCCCCGTCGCCGGCGGCGGCGAATTCCCGGTCCACCGCATCTACTGCGTCGGCCGCAACTACGCCGAGCATGCGCAGGAGATGGGCTTCACCGGCCGCGAGCCGCCCTTCTTCTTCATGAAGCCGGCCGATGCCATCGTCGCCGTGCCCGCCGGCACCACGGGCCGCATCGCCTACCCGCCGCTGACGGCCAACCTGCACCACGAGATCGAGCTCGTCGTGGCCATCGGCCGTGGCGGCAGCAACATCCGCGCCGCCGATGCGCCGTCGCACATCTGGGGCTATGCGGTGGGCCTGGACATGACCCGCCGCGACCTGCAGAACGAGATGAAGAAGCAGGGCCGGCCCTGGTGCATCGGAAAGGCCTTCGACCAGAGCGCGCCGATCGGGCCGCTGCTGCCCTATGCGCAGACGGGCGAGCTGCTCAAGGGCGCCATCACGCTGTCGGTCAACGGCACGGTGAAGCAGAAGGGCGACCTGGCCGAGCTCATCTGGAGCGTCAACGAGACCATCGAGCAGCTCAGCGCCGCCTGGACGCTGCAGCCCGGCGACCTCATCTTCACCGGAACGCCCGCCGGCGTGGCCGCCGTGGTGCGCGGCGACGTCATGGAAGGCGCCATCGCCGGGCTGGGCAGCCTGAAGGTCGCCGTCGAATAGGGAAGGGGCCTGCGATGGAGCTCTACAACTACTTCCGTTCCTCGGCCTCGTACCGGGTGCGCATCGCGCTCGCCCTCAAGGGCCTGGACTACGACTACAAGGCGGTGCACCTGCCGAAGAGCGAGAACCTCAGGGAGTCGTATGCCGCGGTCTCGGCGTCGCGCCTGGTGCCCCTGCTGCGCGACGGCGATCTCGGCCTGACCCAGTCGCTGGCCATCATGGAGTACCTCGACGAGACCCACCCGCAGCCGCCGCTGCTGCCCGCCGACCCCGGCGGCCGCGCACGCGTGCGCGCCATCGCGATGGACATCGCCTGCGAGATCCACCCACTGAACAACCTGCGCGTGCTGCGCTACCTGGTGCGCGACCTGAAGGTCAGCGAGGACGACAAGAACCGCTGGTACCGCCACTGGGTGGAAACCGGGCTCGAGGTCGTCGAACGCCAGCTCGTGGCGCAGCCCGCCACCTACTGCCACGGCGAGACGCCGACGCTGGCCGACTGCACCCTGGTGCCGCAGATCTTCAACGCCCGCCGCCTGGATTGCCGGCTC
This sequence comes from uncultured beta proteobacterium, assembly GCA_903914615.1. Lineage (GTDB taxonomy): Bacteria > Pseudomonadota > Gammaproteobacteria > Burkholderiales > Burkholderiaceae_C > Rubrivivax. Next base: position 14,405 of record CAIWPS010000563.1, read on the forward strand.
GACCACGTGCCGCAGGTGATGCGCGTCTTCGACGCCTGCATGAAGCTCGATGCCTTCGAGGCCACGCGGCCCGAGCGCTGCCCCGACGCCGAGTAGTCGGGCAGCCGCCGCCATGCTGCCGCTGTTGCGGCCCGCCTGGCCGGCCCCGGCAGAGGTGGGCGCGGCGATGAGCCTGCGCCAGGGCGGCGCCAGCACGGGCCCCTGGGCCGCCCTGAACCTGGGCGTGGCGGTGGGCGACGAAGCGGCAGCCGTCGCCGCCAACCGCGCCGCCTACGCCGAAGCCCTCGGGGCGCGTCCGGTCTGGTTGCGCCAGGTGCACGGCGTGCAGGTGCTGGAATTGACGGCGCTGACGCCCGACCAGCCCGAGCCGGCCGCCGACGCCGCCTGGACACGCGCCCCTCGCGTCGCCTGCACGGTGCAAGTCGCCGACTGCCTGCCGGTGCTCTTCGCGCTGCGCGACGGCCGCGGCGTGGCTGCTGCACATGCCGGCTGGCGGGGCCTGGCGGGCGGGGTGCTGCAGGCCACGGTGCAGGCGCTGTGCAGGGGCACTGCGGCCGAGCCCGCGGACGTGCTGGCGTGGCTGGGCCCGTGCATCGGGCCGCGCAGCTTCGAGGTCGGCGCCGATGTGCTGGCGGCCTTCGGCATCGCAGCCGCGGCCGCCGACCTGCCGCACTTCGCCTACTGCCCGCGGGCCGATGGCTCGCCGCGCTGGCGGGCCGACCTGCCCGCGCTGGCGCGCCAGCGCCTGCAGGCCTGCGGCGTGCGCGAGGTCAGTGCCGCAGGCGATTGCACGGCGCTGGACGCCTCAAGGTTCTTTTCCTTCCGCCGCGACGGCGTCTGCGGCCGCATGGCTGCCAGCGTCTGGCGGCGCTGATTCGGCGGCACGCCGCGCCCGCTTGCGCCCCGGCGTGCCCAGGATGTACAGCAGCACCGACAGCGGCAGCACGCCGTAGAGCAGGAAGGTGAAGACTGCGCCCAGCACCGTGCCCTGGCTGGACAGCGCCTCGGCCACCGTCATCATCAGCACCACGTACATCCAGGCAATGGCCACGATGAGCATGTCGTACCATGGTTGAGGGCTGCGCCCGAAGACAATCAGCGTCATGGCCCAGTCAGCCGTGGCCGCTACAACGTGAAGCATCGCACGGCCCGCCTTGCCGGCCGTGACCCCAGCCGAGCCCGGGCTGCAGACCCCGGCCCCCAGGAGACGAGTGCATGAAGACCAAGACTAACGCGGCCACCGCGCCCCTTGCCGACCCGGCCGATGCATTCGGGGCTGCCGTCGGGGGCATCTGGAAGTCGATGGCGGGGCTGAACCTGCCGCTGCAGCAGCTGGCGCAGATCCAGACCGACTACATCAAGAGCGCCACCGACGTCTGGAACCAGGCTATCCATCGCCTGCAGGCCGAGCCCGACGCGACGCCGTCGGCCCTGGGCGACCGCCGCTTCGGCAGCGAGGCCTGGGCCGCCAACCCGGCTGCGGCCCTGACGGCGCAGCTCTACCTGCTCAACGCCAAGGCGCTGATGCAGCTGGCGGACAGCGTCGACGGCGACGCCAAGACCAAGGCCCGCGTGCGCTTCGCGGTGCAGCAGTGGATCGACGCCGCCAGCCCCAGCAACTTCCTGGCCCTGAACCCCGAAGCGATGAAGAAGGCGCTGGACACGCAGGGCGAGAGCATCGCCACCGGCGTGCAGCACCTGCTCGAAGACCTGCGCAAGGGCCATGTCTCGCAGACCGACGAGAGCGTGTTCGAGGTCGGCCGCAATGTCGCCACCACGGCCGGCGATGTCGTGTTCGAGAACGAGCTCTTCCAGCTCATCGAATACAAGCCGCTCACGGCCAAGGTGCACCAGCGGCCGATGCTGTTCGTGCCGCCGTGCATCAACAAGTTCTACATCCTCGACCTGCAGCCCGAGAACTCGGTCATCCGCTACACCGTCGAGCAGGGCCACCGCGTCTTCGTGATGAGCTGGCGCAACCCCGACGAGAGCCTGGTCCACAAGACCTGGGACGACTACATCGAGCAGGGCCCGCTCACCGCCATCCGCACCGTGCAGGCGATCAGTGGCGAGGAAACCATCAACACCCTGGGCTTCTGCGTCGGCGGCACCATCCTGGCCACCGCGCTGGCGGTGCTGGCGGCGCGCGGCAAGCAGCCTGCGCATTCGGTGACCCTGCTGACCACGCTGCTGGATTTCGCCAGCACCGGCATCCTCGACATCTTCATCGACGAGACCATGGTGCAGATGCGCGAGATGACGCTGGGCGAGCAGGCGCCGGGCGGCCCCGGCCTGCTCAAGGGCAAGGAACTCGCCGCCACCTTCAGCTTCCTGCGCCCCAACGACCTGGTGTGGAACTACGTCGTCGGCAACTACCTCAAGGGCGAGACGCCGCCGCCCTTCGACCTGCTGTACTGGAACGGCGACAGCACCAACCTGCCGGGCCCGATGTACTGCTGGTACCTGCGCCACACCTACCTGCAGAACGAGCTGGAGAAGCCCGGCGCGCTGACGGTGTGCGGCGAGAAGGTCGACCTCGGCAGCATCGAGGCGCCGTTCTTCATCTACGGCTCGCGCGAGGACCACATCGTGCCCTGGACTGCCGCCTACGCCTCGGTGCCGCTGCTCAAGGGCAAGCGCCGCTTCGTGCTCGGCGCCTCGGGTCACATCGCCGGCGTCATCAACCCGCCCGCCAAGGGCAAGCGCAGCCACTGGACCAACGACAAGCTGCCGGCCAGCGCCGAAGCCTGGTTCGAAGGCGCGGTCGAACACCCGGGCAGCTGGTGGACGCAGTGGACCGACTGGCTGGCGCCGCTGGGCGGCAAGCTCGTCAGTGCGCCGAAGTCGCCGGGCAGCGCGAAGTTCAAGGCCATCGAACCCGCGCCCGGTCGCTACGTCAAAGCCAAGGCCTGACCGGCTCGCCGGCAGCGCGTCGAAGGCCGAGAATCAACCCCGTCAACCAAGGAGACAACAATGAGTCAGAAAGTAGCGTACGTGACCGGCGGCATGGGTGGCATCGGCACCGCCATCTGCCAGCGCCTGCACAAGGAAGGCTTCAAGGTCATCGCCGGGTGCGGCCCCAGCCGCGACTTCGACAAGTGGCTGGCCGAGCAGAAGGCGCTGGGCTACAGCTTCCATGCCTCGGTGGGCAACGTGGCCGACTGGGACAGCACCGTCGCCGCCTTCGGCAAGGCCGTGGCCGAGCATGGCCCGATCGACGTGCTCGTGAACAATGCCGGCATCACGCGCGACCGCATGTTCCTGAAGATGACGCCAGAGGACTGGAAGGCCGTCATCGACACCAACCTCAACAGCATGTTCAACGTCACCAAGCAGGTGGTGCCGGGCATGGTGGAGAAGGGCTGGGGCCGCATCATCCAGATCAGCTCGGTCAACGGCGAGAAGGGCCAGGCCGGGCAGACCAACTACTCGGCGGCCAAGGCCGGCATGCACGGCTTCACGATGGCGCTGGCGCAGGAGATGGCCGCCAAGGGCGTGACCGTGAACACCGTGAGCCCGGGCTACATCGGCACCGACATGGTCCGCGCCATCAAGCCCGAGGTGCTGGAGAAGATCGTCGCGACGATTCCCGTCAAGCGCCTGGGAACGCCGGAGGAGATCGGCTCGATCTGTGCCTGGCTGGCCGGCGAGGATTCGGGCTTCACCACGGGTGCCGACTTCAGCTGCAACGGCGGCCTGCACATGGGCTGAGCGAGGCCGGGGCCGGGTGCCGCCCGGCCCCGGCAGCGCTCAGAGCATGCCCTTGAGGAAGTACTTGATCAGGCCCTTGGCCGCGAAGCCCACGAGGCCGAAGCCCAGCGCCAGGAAGAGCACGAAGGTGCCGAACCTGCCGGCCTTCGATTCGCGCGCCAGCTGGAAGATGATGAACACCATGTACAGCATGAAGGCGCTGACGCCGAAGGTCAGCCCGAACTGGGCGATCTGTTCTTCGCTGTAGCCGAACATCAGGCGCCGTCCACGTCGGGGTTCGGCCCCACGAGGTCGCGGTAGGCGTGCCAGCTGGCATGCGCCAGCCAGGGCACGACGACGACCAGGCCGACCATCAGCGTGCCCATGCCCAGCAGCGTCAGCGCCAGGATCAGCGTCGCCCACAGCGCCATCGCCAGCGGGTTCAGCAGCGCCGCGCCGACGCTGGTGGCCACCGCGGTGAGCACGCCGTTGGGCCGGTCCAGCAGCATCGGGATGGCGACCACGGTGGAAGCGAACATCGGCGCGGCCATGACGCTGCCCAGCACGATCCAGGCCTCGAAGAGATGGGTGTCGTCGCTGGCCAGCACGACGACGCGCAGGAAGTCCGCCGGCTTGAGCACCGGCGCCGCCGCGAAACCCGTGATCAGCGAGGCCGAGGTCAGCACCCAGCCCGTGCCCGCCAGTGCCAGCAGCAGGCCGAAGCGCACCAGGCGCGAGTCGCGCGGCCGCCAGGCCGAAAGCGCCGTGCCCAGGCCCGGTCGGCCGCCGCGCTCGATCTCGCGGCTGACCGCGTACAGGCCCGTCGCCAGCAAGGGCCCGACGAGCAGGAAGCCGCTGAAGGCGCCGGCCAGGAACCAGAAGCGGTCGCGTGCCAGCCACACCAGCGCGGCGCCGAAGAGCGCCGCGGCTGCACCATGGAGCAGGCCCGGCAGCGGGCAGCGCATGAGGTCGGCCCAGCCGCGGGCGAGCCAGTTCAGCGGCCGCAGCGGCGGTACGGTGCGCACCTGGTGGGCGCGTGAGGACGGGGCAGCGGGCATGCGGGGGGCAGGGGTGCAGGGGGCAGTGACGCGGCAGTTTAGTCAGCGCCCCCGCGTGCCCACTTGACCCAGGGCAGAACGCGGCGCGGACTCAGCCTGCGGCCGCTGAGGTCGCTGCCGCTGGCGCTGTCGCGGCTGCAGGCACCGCGGCCGCCGCGATCAGTTGCTGTGCGGCGCGGCCGAGCGCCTCGGCCTCGGCATCGGGCAAGGCCAGCGGCGGGGCGCAGGCGTAGCCGGCGAAGTTGCGCGCCATCGACCGCTCGTAGATCGGGTCGTAGTGCTGCGCCAGCAGCGCCTCCACCACCTCGGCCAGGTGGCCGGCGCGGGCGCGGGCCTGCCAGCCTTCGACCACCACCGCACCGCGGATTTCGCGCAAGACCGCCAGCCGCTCGCAGAAGCTCTCGACGTCGGCGACGAAATGCCCGTAGTCGGCCAGCAGCAGCGCCACGCGCTGCGCCAGCGGCAGCTCGACGGCGATGCAAGGCGCGGCGCGCAGCCGCTCCAGCAGCGGCTCGGGCAGGCGCAGGCGGCCGATGGTGCGGCTCTCGCCTTCGGCGAACACCGGCCGTGCGGGGTCGAAGCCGCGCAGCGCCTGCCAGAGCAGGGTTTCGAAGGCCTTCTGCGTCGGCTGCGGCCGCCCCGGCACCAGGCCCAGCACCGACCCGCGGTGGCAGGCCAGCGCCTCCAGGTCCAGCACCTGCGCGCCCTGCGCGCGCAGCACCTGCAGCAGCCGGCTCTTGCCCGAGCCCGTGCGGCCGCACAGCACGCGCAGGTCCAGCCGCTGCGGCAGGGTCTGCAGCTCGGCGATGACGGCGCGCCGGAAGGCCTGGTAGCCGCCTTCCAGCACATGCACCGCAAAGCCGATCTGGTCCAGCACCAGCGCCAGCGAGCCCGAGCGCTGGCCGCCGCGCCAGCAGTAGACCAGCGGCCGCCAGCTTCGCGGCATCGCCATCACCTGCGCCTCGACATGGCGGGCGATGTTGCGGGCCACCAGTGCGGCGCCGCGCTTGCGGGCGTCGAAGGGCGAGACCTGCTTGTATTCGGTGCCGACGAGGCAGCGCTCCTCGTCGTTCAGGACCGGCCAGTTGACGGCGCCGGGCAGGCGGTCCTCGGCATGTTCGCTCTCGCTGCGGGCGTCGATGACGGCGTCGAACTCGGCCAGCCGCGGCAGCGCGTCGGTGGCGGTGATGCGGCGCAGGCCCACCGTGCGATCAGGCCGCCGGCGCGCCGAGCGCGTCGAGCAGCTCTTCCTCGATGCGCAGCTGCGCCTTGGGCCGCTGCAGCTCGGGGCCGTCGACGAGGAAGGTGTCTTCGACGCGCTCGCCCAGTGTCGTGACCTTGGCCAGCTGCAGGTTGATGCGGTTCTTCGCCAGCACGCGCGAGATGGCGTACAGCAGGCCCGAACGGTCGCTGGCCGAGACCGTCAGCAGCCAGCGCTGCGCGCGCTCGTCGGGGGTCAGCGAGACCCGCGGCGTCACCGGGAAGCTTCGCACGCGGCGCGAGACGCGGCCGCTGCGCGGCTCGGGCAGCGGGCCGTCCGAGCCCAGGGCCAGCGCGGCCTGGGTCTCGACCAGCGAGATGAGGTCGCGGTACTTGAACTCGCTGTCGTCGGCCGCGCCCGTCGGCCAGGCCTGCGTCGCCACGACCTGGAAGGTGTCGAGCGCATAGCCGGCGCGCGTGGTGTGGATCTTGGCGTCCAGGATGGAGAAGCCGGCGCTGTCGAAGTAGCCGCAGATGCGTGCGAAGAGGTCGGCGCGGTCGGGTGCATAGACCAGCACCTGCAGGCCGTCGCCCACCGACGAGGCGCGGGCGCGCACCACCGGCGTGGGCGACTCGACGTGGCGCCACAGCGAGCGCGCGTGCCAGGCGATGTCGCCGGCGTCGTGGCGCGCGAAGTAGCTCACCTCCAGCGTTCGCCACAGCGGCTCTTCGGTGCCCGGCAGCGCCAGGTGCAGCGCCAGGTTGTGGCGCGCGTCTTCCTTGCGCGCCTCGACCTCGGCGTCGAGGTCGGGCTGCGCGCCGCCCAGCGCGCGCAGCGTCAGGCGGTAGAGGTCTTCCAGCAGCTTGCCCTTCCAGGCGTTCCACACCTTGGGGCTGGTGCCGCGGATGTCGGCCACCGTCAGCAGGTACAGCGCGACCAGCCGGCGCGGCGTTTCCACCAGGCGCGCGAAGTCGGTGATGACCTCGGCATCGGACAGGTCCTCCTTCTGCGCGATGCGGCTCATCGTCAGGTGGTGGCGGACCAGGAACTCGATGAGCTGCGCGTCCTCGCCCTCGATGCCGCTGTCGCGGCAGAAGCGGCGCACGTCGCTGGCGCCGAGCTCGCTGTGGTCGCCGCGGCGGCCCTTGGCGATGTCGTGGAACAGCGCCGCCACGTAGAGCAGCCAGGGGTGGCCCCACTGCGCCGCCAGCTGCGAGCAGAAGGGGTACTCGTGGGCGTGCTCGGGGATGAAGAAGCGGCGCACATTGCGCACCACCATCACGATGTGCTGGTCGACCGTGTAGACGTGGAAGAGGTCGTGCTGCATGCGCCCGACGATGCGCCTGAAGACCCACAGGTAGCGCCCGAGCACGCTGGTCTGGTTCATCAGCCGCAGCGCATGGGTCAGGCCCTTGGGCTGGAGCAGGATGTCCATGAACAGCTCGCGGTTGATGGGGTCGCGGCGGAAGGCCGAGCCCATCACCTGGCGCGCGTTGTAGAGGGCTCGCAGCGTGCGCGCCGACAGGCCTTGCAGGCCCGGCGTCTGCTGGTAGACGAGGAAGGTCTCCAGGATGGCGTGCGGGTTGTTCAGGTACAGCGTGTCGTGCGCCACTTCCAGCATGCCGGCGCGGTCGAAGAAGCGCGCCGTGATCGGCCGCATCGGCGCGGCCTCGGAACCCGTCACGCGCTCCTCGATGTTGAGCATCAGGATCTGGTTGAGCTGCGTCACCGCCTTGGCCGCCCAGTAGTAGCGGTGCATCAGCACTTCGGACGCCAGCTCGCCGCCCGGCGCGTGGCTGCCGCGGTAGCCGAAGCTCTGCGCCACGGCGGTCTGCAGGTCGAAGACCAGGCGGTCCTCGCGCCGCCCGGCCACCGTGTGCAGCCGCGCGCGAATGAGCTTGAGCATGCCCTCGTGCTTGGCCAGCTGCGTCACCTCGAAGGGCGTGATCAGGCCCTTGGCCGCCAGTTCGCGCCAGGTGCGGCCCAGGCCGGCCGCGCGCGCCACCCAGATCACCACCTGCAGGTCGCGCAGCCCGCCCGGGCTCTCCTTGCAGTTCGGCTCCAGCGCATAGGGCGTGCTCTCGTACTTGACATGGCGCTGCTGCATTTCCAGCAGCTTGGCGCGCAGGAAGGTGCGCGGGTCCATGGCCTGGGCATGGGCACGCTGGAACTGGCCGAAGAGGCGGCGCGAGCCGCAGACCGAGCGCGCTTCCAGCAGTGCCGTCTGCACGGTGACGTCGCGCGCCGATTCCGACAGGCATTCGGCCACCGTGCGCACCGACGAGCCGATCTCCAGGCCGACGTCCCAGCAGGCGGTGACGAAGCGTTCGATGGCGCCGGCCAGCGCCTCGGTCTGCTGCGCCGGCACCAGCAGCAGCACGTCGACGTCGGAGTACGGGAAGAGCTCGCCGCGGCCGTAGCCGCCCACGGCCGCCAGCGCCGCGCCCGCGGGCATGCCGGTGTCGGTCCAGAGCGCGGCCAGCGTCTCGTCGACATGGCGCGCCAGCGCCCTCAACAGCTGCGTGGCCGCCGTGGCGGTGGGACGCGCGGCCGTGAAGTCGGCCAGCAGTGCGGCCTTGCCGTCGCGGAAGCGGGCGCGCAGCGCTGCCACGCTGCCCGGCGCACGGCGGGTCACGTCGAGCACGGCCGACATCGGCTCAGGGCGTGGCCAGGGCCACCTGCGGCGGTGCCGGCGCCGCGGCCGCGCTGCCGTAGCCGGCGGCCGCGAAGGCGGGCGCCGGCGGGCTGCCGGCCGAAACCGTCAGCACCTCGTAGCCGGTCTCGGTGACCAGCACGGTGTGTTCCCACTGCGCCGAAAGCGAACGGTCGCGCGTGACGATGGTCCAGCCGTCGTAGGGCCGGTTGCCGCGGCGGTCTTCCTTGATGTCGCGGCGGCCGGCGTTGATCATCGGCTCGATGGTGAAGATCATCCCCGGCACCAGTTCTTCCAGCGTGCCCGGGCGGCCGTAGTGCAGCACCTGCGGTTCCTCGTGGAAGCGCGCGCCGACGCCGTGGCCGCAGAACTCGCGCACGACCGAGAAGCCGGCATGTTCGGCGTAGGTCTGGATGGCGTGGCCGATGTCGCCCAGGCGCACGCCGGGCCTGACCTTGACGATGCCCTTCCACATCGCCTCGAAGGTGACCTGGCACAGCCGCCGCGCCGCGATGCTGCCGTTGCCGACGATGTACATGCGGCTGTTGTCGCCATGCCAGCCGTCCTTGATGACGGTGACGTCGATGTTGACGATGTCACCGTCCTTCAGCGGCCGGTCGTCGGGAATGCCGTGGCAGACGACGTCGTTCAGCGACGAGCACAGCGAGGCCGGGTAGGGCGGGTAGCCCGGCGGCGCGTAGCCCAGCGTCGCAGGCACGCCGCCCTGGACATGCACCATGTGGTCGTGCGCCAGGCGGTCGAGTTCCAGGGTGGTGACGCCGGCGCGCACGTGCGGGGTCAGCATGTCCAGCACCTCGGAGGCGAGGCGGCCGGCCAGGCGCATGCCTTCGATGTCGGCGGCGGTCTTGATTTGGATAGCCATCGCGGGATTATCCCACCGGGCCCCTAAAATCGCCGCTTTGCACGACGTTCGCCCGGACCCCATGAGTGCCACGCCCCTCACATTGCTGCACTTCGAGGGCGGCGACGCACTCCCCGACTTCCGCGCCCGGGCCCTGCTGGACACGCTCCGGGCCGCCTGCCCCCGGGTGACCGCAGTGGCCGCGCGGCATGTCCACTGGGCTGCCTTCGACGGCGCACCGGCGCGCGCCGGCATCGACAAGCTCGCTGCGCTGGTCACCTACGGCGACGCCTACGCAGGCCCGACGGCAGGCGAGCTCGTCGTAGTCATGCCGCGCCTGGGCACCGTGTCGCCCTGGGCCAGCAAGGCCGGCGACATCGCGCGCAACTGCGGCCTGGCGCTGCACCGGCTGGAGCGGGTGACCGAGTTCCGGCTGTCGTTGAAAGCGGGCCTGCTGTCGGCCGCCAAGCCGCTGACCGGCGACGAGCGCGCGGCCGTCGCGGCGCTGCTGCACGACCGCATGACCGAGAGCGTCGCCTTCGAGCGCGAGGCTGCGGCGCACCTCTTCGACCCCCGGCCGGCGCCGCCGCTGGCCCATGTCGACGTGCTGGGCCGCGGCCGCGGCGCCCTGGTGGCGGCGAATGCCGAGTTCGGCCTGGCGCTGTCGGACGACGAGATCGACTACCTCGTCGCCGCCTTCGGCCGCCTGCAGCGCAACCCCAGCGACGTCGAGCTGATGATGTTCGCGCAGGCCAACAGCGAGCATTGCCGGCACAAGATCTTCAACGCCGCCTTCACCATCGACGGCGTGGCGCAGCCGCAGTCGATGTTCGCGATGATCCGCCACACCGAGGCGACTTCGCCGCAGCACACGGTGGTCGCCTACGACGACAACGCGGCGGTGATGGAAGGCGGGCCCGTCGAACGCTGGCTGCCGCAGGGCTACCTCAACGCACCGCTGTACGGCGGGCGGGATGAGACCGCGCATGTGCTGATGAAGGTGGAGACGCACAACCACCCGACCGCCATCTCGCCCTTCCCGGGTGCCAGCACCGGCGCCGGCGGCGAGATCCGCGACGAGGGCGCCACCGGCCGCGGCGCGCGGCCCAAGGCGGGCGTCACCGGCTTCTCGGTCAGCCACCTGCACCTGCCGGGCACCGACGAGCCCTGGGAGCGCCGCCCCATCGGCAAGCCGGCGCACATCGCCAGCGCGCTGCAGATCATGGTCGAGGGCCCGCTGGGCGGCGCCGCCTTCAACAACGAGTTCGGCCGGCCCAACCTGGGCGGCTATTTCCGCGTCTTCGAGCAGGACGTGGCCGGCGTCCCCCGCGGCTACCACAAGCCCATCATGATCGCCGGCGGGCTGGGCAGCATCAGTGCCGGCCAGGTGAAGAAGCTGCCCTTCCCGGCCGGCACGCTGCTGGTGCAGCTCGGCGGCCCGGGCA
>CAIWPS010000564.1 GCA_903914615.1 uncultured beta proteobacterium
CATTTTGCCGGCCGTGGAGCCAGGCGCCTTGTGCATGATACCCATGATCGATCTCCACGGGCGCGCGGCCCAGATGTTTGACGCCGGCAAGATACAGCGAAGCGCTGTTTGCGTCAAAGCCGCTGGTCCCCCGCACCCAAGGCGGGTTGAGGTCAGGGTTTCAGGGGGTCAGCAGTTGTAGTTCGTGCTCAAGGCGAACAGCGTGTTCGCCGACGTACCGGCCACTAGGTCGATGTTCCCCGAGAAACTTGTCACGTTCTGACACGACACGTTGCCGAATGCGAAATAGCGACCGCTGTAAATGCCGGTCTGGTCGATGTAGTTGTTCTGAATGACAGCGCCGGACAGAATTGCGGCGCCAGACTCCAGCCCTGCCGATGCTGTGACAAGACCGCCGCTTAAATTTCCGACAATAACGTTGTGATCAAATTGAGCGGTGCTGAATTGCAATCCTCCAACAATCGGACTGCCAGCGCTGAGCGTCCCGCTGTTGTTCAGAGTGTAGGTGCCGACTCCCCCGCTTCCGGTGACGATTTTGGTCAGGTCCGGCAAGCTGTTTCCGCTGCCCACGTAGTTGCCCGTGACGAAGCTATAAAGACCGCCCGCAGCGGTGATTGTCATGGTCGTGGACGCTGGACCGACGCTGCCCGTGTCTGTGGGGCCGCCCCCAGCGGAATAATAGAAACAAGCCTTTACGTTGTTGCTGCCCTGCGACGCTGGCAAGAGACAGGTATTATAGGACATAGTTGCAACGATAAGCGGGTTCGGCGTCGTGTCGGGACGCTGATATTCAATGAACTCCCCGTGGTGTCCCGCCGCATTGTTGGCCCAGCCTACAGCTAGACCTTCAATGTAGTTGTTGGATGCGTAGGACGTTCCATTCCCGCCGCTAATGTCCCGCCCGGGCGAATTGAGAAACGCGTTGTATTGCCAAGTACTGCTTCCGGATTTGAAGTCCGCGACCAGATCGCAGCCACAGACGGTAATCGCGGAGGCGCAAAAAGTGTCCGTCGTCGCGCAGCCATCCATCGTGTTGTAAGTGAACACCAGGCTGAAGGCCGAAGTGGTCGTTGCCTGAATGAGCGTATTTGTTCCGCCCGTCAGGCAATTCTGATCCGCCACAAAAAGGTTGTTGGTGATCGTGACGGTCGGGTTGCCGCTTTTTGAAAGGTACAAGAACGTGCATCCATGACCGCCAATAGGCCCGAAATTCAGCCCGCTCAGCGTCAGGTTGGCGCTGGTCTGACAATAGAGTATTGGTCCGGCTGTATGGGCGGCTTGTGACGAATAATACTGGCACCCGTTGACCGAGGACGCATAGACAACCGCCGGGTCGGCAAGGGATGCAGTCGCGGTGTAATGGCCAACGGGGTAGTCAACCCCGGCCACGTTCCAAGCGGGTCGAGTGGCGTAGGTCTGGCTGGACTGGTTGGCGTAGCCGGTGAAGAAATTGGTGTGTTGGACGGCGCTGTTGATGTTTGCCAGCGGACAGCCATCGCCGAGGCTAGATCCCTGGGGGCAAAGCGCTGTTGGCGCGAGACCGCCCCAGGCTCCGCGAATGGACCTGCCAAACGAATGGTAGCCGTCAGCGTGCGCCGGAAGCGCAAAGAACAGACACGCCAGCAGGGCGACAATGGTGCGCATTATTGGCCGACACCCATGAGCAGCAGTTTCGGGGTTGGCGCCGCAGCACCACTCGGCGCGATGGCCAGCCATTGAGACTGCCAGGCCCGCGATGTTCCGAGCGTCGGCGCATGGGTCAGCGCGCCGGTGGATGCAGCGATCACATAGGCCGAGCGGTTCGGTGCGCCGACGTTGGTAGCGGTGTAAGGATGCTGCGTCCAGGCCGCGTTGGTGGAGTCCTCGGTGTAAGTGTCCGAGCCGCCATTGTTGACGTTGTTGCCTGCGTAGACCAGCGTCCCGGCCGGCACCGAAGCCGTCGTGATTGATGGCGCCGTGGACGAGCCGGACGCGCCAGAGCCCTGCGAATATATGCCGGATGTCGAAACACCGGAGACCCATGTCGCCGCGACCGATTTATAGGTCACCGCCGAAGAGAAATTGACTGTGATGGTGTCGCTTGTTGTGAGGTTAGTGGCATTGAGGGACCAGCAGTACATGTATCCGGTATTGGAGGTGTAGACCTTGGTGCCGCTGGTGTAAGTATTGGACTTGGTGTCCGAGCACGTGATCGTCGCAGGGTTCACGTTTGTGAACGAGATCGAGATGATGATCGCGTTTCCACTTCCGCTCATGCCTGTCGCGAGCGCAGAAGACGTGATTGACGTGGCCGACGTGGAGTTGCCGAACTCGGCCCAGGTCGTGACCACAGGTGTGGCGAAGGCCGGAAAGCCGAGCAGGCAAAATGCCGCGATGAGGGCAAGGAGCCGCTTCATGGAAATCACTTGTAGGTCCCGTTGATATATACGCCGGTCGCCGCGTTGGTGTTGTCCGTGTCGCCGCCGCCACCGGTCACGCAGAACCCGAAACCATTGGCCACCAGAAGGCCCGTGGCTCCGAAGGGCATTGCGACACCCGCGCCGGCCGCAGCCGCGTTGGGGATGGGGATCGTCAGAATAGCACCGGTAGCGGACGAGCATGTCGGCGCCGCTGCGCTGTCATAGATGCGAAGGTAGTAGATCGTGGAGGTCGTGTTGACCGCCATGATGGAATAGACGGTGTGAGCGCCGGTGCTGACAAGGGTCGAGTTGTTTGACGCCGCAGTGCCGCCAGCGAGGTGATAGGGCGTCGCGCCGCCCGTGGCAGATCCAATCGTGGTGGAGCGAAGCGCGCCCGTGGTGTCCAAGCTAACCGGCTGGTTGGTGGCTGTGGTGTAGGATGGAACCGCCGTGGTGACAGCGCCGTAGATCGGCAGCGTCGAAGAAGCCGCAGTACCCGCCGCGATCTGGCTCAAAAAGTAAGCGACCGTGTTGGCCGTGGTGTAGGGGCCAAGGTCTGCGATACCGCCCGAGACCACCGCACCGGAGGCGATAGAACCTGCAGCGTAGGCACCGGAAGCCACACCGCCAGACGCGATAGTGACGGAGCCTCCAGACGAGGCGCCGCCGCCGGTGATGGCCGGCAAGCCAGATCCAGGCGTGACCAGAAGCGTCGAAGTCGATGACGCCGTGATCCCGGCAATGTATGTGTTCGCCCCATTTCCCAGGAACACCGTCTGGCCGGCGAGGACTGGAAAGCCGTTTGACGTGGTCGCGGTTGTGCCGGAGGTCGTGCCAAACAGGACATAGACCGTATTGGCCCCGGTATTGGCCACTGCAACGGTGGAGGCTGTTGCGCCCAGCGCCACCGCGGTAGACGTGGTCGACGCTGACAAGCTGACCGCGCCGCCAGACGGGACAAACGCCCCCAGGCTGAACGTGCCTGTCACCGGCAGCGGGTAAGCCGTGCTGGCGGTCTTGAACGTCTGCGTGACCGGGTCCCAAACGTCTACGGACGATGAAGAAGCCGGGGTCGAGAACGCGAGCAAGGCCGCGCAGAAGAGTGCAAGCAGGCGCTTCATGGGTCGTCCTCGCTAGAGCGTCAGGACGGAAATATCACAGGAACGCGGAGCTATCATAGAACAAATCGGGCGCCGCGCCGCGGATGGCGTTGCGGCCCATGTCGGCCCACAGCTTCACGGTCTGGGTTTCACCCTCACGGATTTTCATGAAAATGGCGTCGACAAAAGGCGAATTGCACCGCTCTTCCCACTCGTTCTGCCGGTCGTAACCTTTGGGCTGCGGCTCTCGCTTGGCATAGTAGGCGTCGCGGTAGAACGCTATGACGCCGTCAGCATTTTCCTCCCATTCGCCACTGTCTCGCAGGTCGGCCAGCATCGGGCGCTTATCGTCGCGCTGCTCCACCTGGCGGTTCAGCTGCACCAGCGCAAAGATCGGAATATTGAGCTCTCCAGCCAGTTCCTTCAGTTCGCGCGCGATTTCGCCTTGCGCCTCTGTCCGTCCCTTCGCCTTTTGAGAGGAGCGGATCAGCCCAACGTGGTCGACGGTGACCAGGCCGGGCTTTACGCCCTTGCGTCGCCAGGCGGCCGACTGCCGGCGGATGATGGCGCGCATGGCAGGGATCGTCAGGCCGGTGCGGTAGATGCTGGACAGCGTGCCGAGTTTTGATATTTCGCTCGCCGCGGCGCGGAAACAGTCAGACTGATCCAGGCTCATGTTTCGCTTTCGAACGGTCGAGTAAGCCGGCGCGCGCGATCCAAACATTTCATAGGCAAGATCGCAGACGTGACGGCGCATCATCTGCTCAACTGTCATCTCCGAACCGAACTCAATCACGCCAAGCGGTTCGTTGTCCGGCGAGCGCCCAAAACGGGCAATGTGCAGCGCCGCGGAGTTGGCGACCGCTGATTTTCCCATGCCAGGCCGGCCGGCGCCAAGCCAGAGCTCTCCAGGCATCATGCCGCCGTTCACATCGTCTATGGGAGAGAGACCGCATTTGACGCCTGAGGCCTTCTGCGGATCGTCCAAGGCCGACAGCACCATGGCCACGGCTTCGGCCGCGTCATAGGTCCTGCTGATGCTGGAAAGCGCCTGGATGGCTTGCACGTCTTTTTCGACAAGCTGGATCATCTCTTCGGTCGGTGCGTCAGTGAAGCCGATTTCGGTGATGCGATCGGAAAGTTCCAGGAGCGCGCGGCGTCGCCAGAGATCCAGGATGCGCTCTGCGTAGCTGTTCGCCAAATGCCGCGGCGGCGCGTGGGAAAATAATTCGATGAGGAATTTTTCACCCCCCATCTGGCGGACGCCCTGGTCTGTCTCAAGGTAGCTAGCGATAAGGAACGGGTCCGCGGCGTTTCCGTTCTGCGTGCGGGTTTTTATCTGTTCAAAAATCCGGCCATGCGCTGGCTCGTAGAAATGCTGGGCGTGGAAATTGTCTGGAAGGTCTTCGATCACGTTTGGATCGTTGAGGGTCATTCCGAGTAGGCCCTGCTCAAGCTCAAGATCGGCCGTCAGATAGGGTTTGGCGCTCCCGCGGATTTTTGTCTCAGACATGGTTCACGGCCAAGACCTGGATGCGACCGATAATTTGTCGGATGGCGTGGACCATCTGTGTGTGGCGCACCGCGTCGGCCGGCTTTTTTTGCGCGATGACCGCGTCAAGGTCTCTTTCCGCGTGCGCCAGCTGGTCGCGCCAGAAAGCGAGTTCGTCTTCCAGGTTTCGAATGATCATGGGTTTCTCCCTGTTTCCCTACCTTAACTGGTCAAGGTTTCGGGTTGGTTGTCAATCATCATTGATCGGCAGATTGGCATGCAGTTCATGATCTCCCATAGGTCCGTTTCCGCGACCTCCCCTGGGGTTGCCAGGGACGCGGATGGAGGGAAACCTTTCAAGTCACATATAGCGCACCTGCCTTTTAACGTGGGCCAGCACGCTCCCCTCCCGAAGGCAGGGGGTCGATGGATGCGTTTTCCCTCAGGTCGGTTTCAACCAGTCGGGCGGTCGGAAGTCCCACGCGTTACCATGGGCAAAGTTCCCGTGTGACACATCGGCCTCTATTTGGGAGGAAAGCCGCAAGCCTCGTTGCCGCCACATCGGCCGATCGAGGTGCGGGCTTGAAAATGCTTTACACATCCTTATAATCGGAATGCTTCAAAAGCATTTTCGCTGCTGGCACAGCGAACGGGGCCAGGGACGGCGACAACCGACCTGGCCCCATCTATTTCTGCCTCATTCATTTTTCCGTCAAGTCGTCTTTGAACCTGGTGTGCAGATCGCGGAATTTTGTCCGGACGCGCGCGTGGAACAACTGAACGGCTTGCTGGCTGTGGCTGCTGTAGTCGCCGGCTGCAACTGCTGCCGCAATTCGGGACGCCGCCGGGTAATGCCGGTTCTCGATCACCAAACGGACGCTGGCGTCTATGAGCTCCTGTCGCGTCATGTTCTCACCCTCCTGACATTGGCGTTCCACCGCCGGTCCATCTTGATCTTGGGTCCCTGCCCGGTGCGACAAATAGCCGCATGCTCGGCGCAATAACTGTCGCCCTCCAACGCCGGCCGGCCGCAAAAAAGGTGCACGGTTTCCTCGTGCCGGGTAACCGCAAATCGGCAGGCGTGCCGACGCAGACGGTCCAGTGGAAGCCCACCGGGGGCCGCGTGGGGGCTTTTGGGCACCGCGGGCGATATGGACACCGTTGAGACAATCTTGGGCTCTGGCGGCGGTTTCTGAGGCTTGGCGGTGCGTTTCTTGACGACACCGGCCGATATCAAACCGTGGATTCGCTGATCGGCGCGATGCTGGACCATGGATTGGTTCAAGCCCAGGCGCTGCATCTTTCCGAGAATGCTCGATCGCGTGAAGCCAAGCGCCTTGGCCATCTGGCCGCCGGTCTTGCCTGCGGCATGCAGACGCTTCAATTCCTCCACCGCGGCCGGCGTCCACCTGGTCAATTTTTCCATACCTTCCCTCCCCATATCCGCTGGTCCCAAAGGCGCTGGTGTTCGGGCGTGCAAAGGCGCACAGCAATGAGCCAGGCGGCAAAAGCGTCCGCGGCGTCCATGGCTTCGGAACCCTGTGGAAGGTCGATGCCGGCGCGCCTGGCGGCCAGGACCATCATCCCTTTGTCGGCGCCGCCCTTGCCGGTCAGCTCTTTCTTGATCGAGGACAGATGACACTCGTAGACGCTGATCGGCGCGGGATGCAGCCGGATCGCGGTTTCGAGCAGAACGCCCAGGCCATGAAGTTTGCGGGTTGTGGAAAGGTTGGTCTGGCCGGGCAGAATGGGCGCCTCGTAGCAGACCGTGATTGTTTCGCCAGGCTGCAGACGCTGCGCCAGGCGGTCAAAAAGCTGGTTGAAATAACTCCAGTAGAAAGACCCGAACTCGCCCAGATCCTTGCCGGTGACCGGCGCCCGCACGCTTTCTGCGTGGGGCGTCGTGTCAGGTCGGCCGTAGCAGACGCCGGTCTGTGTCGCCATGTCGAGGCCCACGATGATCAAGGGAACATGGTTCCAATGATCAGCAGAGCCACGATCCAGCCGGCGACGCTCAGGCAGACCACCAGCGCGATCTTGGCCAACCCGCTCATCAGACGAACGCGTCCGCTTCGTCCAGGTCGCCGGCTTCCTCGATGTCGGTGACCGGGGTGTCAGAGGCGCCGTCATCGACGTAGCCGGGCTCCTTGATCACCCGCTTGGCCCCGTTGAAGACCACCAGCACGCTTTCCGCGGCGGCCACGGCGTCCAGGCGCGACGGATGCAGCGTCAGCAGGTTGGCGTCCTCCAGCAGGGTGCCGGCGCGGAAATCTTCTTCCCGAAGGATCAGGATCGCCCTGGGGCCGAGTTCGGTCAGCGTCTGCACTTCCTGGTCAGGCGTCGCTTCAATGCCGGCCTCCTCTGCCAGCTGCTCACCAAACGCCGGCGCGGTGACCGGGCTTTCGCGCATCAGCTTGGCCTGGCCGTCTTCCCAACCGTGGAGGAACGACTGGATCATGTCGGGCGGAATGCCTTCGGGCGGCGTGCGCGCCTTGCCCAGCCGGCCGTCCTGGTCGCCGCGGTTGAACCAGCGCTGCTGCTCGATCTCGGCGCTGTTCTTGGGCGCAAGGTCGAGCTCAGGCTGGAAGCCGATCGGCTTACCCAGCCATTCCATGTAGAGGTGATAACGCTGTTCCCGCGCCACCAGATCGACCTGTTCGGTGTCGGCGTCCTCAAGCGCGCGATCCAGTTCGCCCAGCACGATGCCTTCGGCCTTGGCCGCCTGACGCAGATCCTTCTTCTGTTTGTTCAGACCCTTCAGAGTGAGTTTGACCTTTGCGATCTCCTCATCCTTCGCCCGCAGGATCTGGACGTGCTTCAGAAAGCACGCGATATCCGGTTCGTTGGACCCGAAAGCCGGCGCCGTGCGGCGATCCTCCAGCGGCGTGGTGGCCACGCCGGCGATCATCGCTTCGGCTTTGGCCGCCGCCGCTGCAGCGTCCTTCGGCGGCCGGCCCCGGCCACGCTTGATGTTGACCACGTTGGCGTTCAACGCGGAAATATTCTCAGCCATTGGCTTGTCCCTTCAGATTGTTGAGGTGAGTGTCGAAATCAGGTCCAGGCAGATACGCCTTGCGGTTCTTGTCGTAGTTCAGGGCGCCAGGATATTCGCCGTGGAACCGCGTCATGATGGCCGACGCGGTCACCGAACTGCAGCTGAATGCTGTGGCAACCTCACAACGGTTCAAACGGCCATGAATTGCCACCCGATGCATTATCCAGCTGGCGCGTTCCCGCCGCTCTCGTGTTCGCAATGCCATTTTTGATTTTCCGATTTTCTTCGTTCGACACCGGATAAAAACACTTGACGTGTTAAAGTTCAAGGGCTTTTATCGAGGGCGAAAAGAGGGAGACTTTTCATGCAACACGCACAACACAGCACTGCCGATGGTGAAGAATGGCCCACCTGGGTCGAACAGGCCGAACGCCTCGCGGGACGGCCTTTCAACTGGTCGGACGGGGCATTGGTCGACCGGCTCTACGACCAGTTCATGATGGGCGAAACGCCTCGCATGGCACTGGTTCGGCTGAAGATCTTGCCGCTGCCGGCCAACGACGTCGAACCGCCGGTTCATGATTTCATGGCCGCCCACTTCGTGGCGTCCGCCGCCGCAATCGCGTGCTTCTGCGCGCTGATCATCCTCGCCATTATTGGAGCTCGCTGACCATGTCGGAATATTCCATCTTCACGATTGCTCACCTGCGCACGGCGCTGAATAAAGCCAATGAGGCGTTCGACCAGTACGCCGCAGCCGGCGCTCTTTCTGCGGCCCGCGGATCTCACGCTGAAGCGCGTCGGATCGAGCAGGAGCTGGTCAGCCGCGGGCACGGCGGGTTCGTCGACGGCGCCTATCTGGATGACATGAAATTCCGCATTCACATGCTGGCGTTTGAGAACCAGTCGCTCGCCTGTCAATTGCAAGCGGGCGACAGTGAATAAGCGCCCCTGCGGCATGTGCCGCCACCTAGATGGCCGTCAGATCGCCAACGGCGTGGCGTACTGCTGGCAGTGGTACGCCTGGCGCCATCAGGACGAGGTGGTCAGCGACTGCGACAGGGCAGCCAGGCCCGACGGATCGGCGCCGCCTGGACAAATCCTTTTTGAAGGTCAACGGCGATGATCGGTTTTCACCCGGACATGGAGGCCGATGTGTATTTTGCAGACCCGTGTCCGAAGCCGTCGCTGAACCAGTCCGGCATTCCCACGCTGCTGAAGCGCAGTCCGTATCATTTTGCGTTCCAGCATCCGCGGCTGAACCCGTATGGGGAACGCGACGGCGGCGGGGAA
>CAIWPS010000565.1 GCA_903914615.1 uncultured beta proteobacterium
GCGGGTTCCCGGGGGCTTACAGGCGGGTCACGCCCAGCACGTGGCCGACGAGCTGGCCGTTGACGTAGAGCGCCCCTTCAGGCGCGCCGGCGTCGGCATGGAACTCGAGCCAGCGCTCGGCCGGCACGGGCGGCTCGGCCAGCGACAGCCGCGCCGCCAGGCCGTCGAGGGTGCGGCTGGCCAGGCGCAACAGCGCCGCGGCCCCGTCGCGCGTGCGGCGTTCGCCGCGGGGATCGTCGAAAGGCAGTTCTCGCATCAACATGATCGCTCTCCGTGGGAAGCGCCGGTCCGTCGTGTGGCGGGGGCTTCCGGGCTGGGTTCAGGGGCCGGGTCGCAGTCGTTCGATTTCCAGGCGCAGCTCGCGCGCGGCCCGAAGGCGGCGTGCGCCCGGACCGGGGCGGTGGGAGCCCGCGGCGCGGCGCAGTGCGGCCACGACGAAGGGGTTGCGCGGCTTGGTGCTCTTGATCGTCATCTTCATCGTCGTTCTCCTGGTGGTTGGCGGGGCGGGCTGCAAGCAGGGTCGGGCCGGAAATGCAAACGGCCCGGGTTGCTGGTGCAACCCGGGCCGTGGAGGGCTGGTGGCAGCCCGCGCGGCTTGCGCGGTCTGCCTTCAGCTCACCGGCACCCCGGGCGGAGCACCATCGCGAAGGGCGCCGAACATCGGCAGCCCCTGAACGGCTGCCAGTGCCGCGGCGAGGCGGCTTGCGGGCAACAGCTCAAGGTGCAGGACGAGGTTCATGGGCGCGGGTGTTGGGTTGATCGGGTGTGCTGCCGGTCTGTTTGGAGGCAGACGGGAGGCAGGCCACAGGCTTGCGCAAATGATAAAGACGTCGTTATCAGCGCGCAAGTGTTTTTCGAGACCTGCCGCCCTTCGAACTGGGGGGCAGGGTTGGTGCCAGGGCGGCTCAGGGCTTGCGTTTGAGCGGGGCCACGCCGGACTGCGTGCGCGCCCACAGCTCGCGCTCGTCAGCGACCGGCGGCGCCGGCGGCGGCTTCGCCGCGGCCTTGCCGAGGGCCGGCGCGGCCGGCGGCGGCGCCGGCGTCAGCACCTCGCCCAGCAGGTCCAGCAGGCGCGTGCGCGCGCGCTGCGGGTGGCGCCGGTAGTAGGTCAGCACGAGGCCGACGATGAAGCGCTCGTCGTCGTCCCGCGGCGCCGATTCGCCGCCTGCATCGGCGGGGGCCGCAGCCGTGGTGGTGGCGCCGTGGGGCTGGTCCATCCAGCCGTTCGGCTTGTGGCACAGGTGCTCGAACTGCCGCGCCAGCCGCTCGCCGATCTGGCGCGAGCGGCCCTTGATCTGGCTCCAGTAGCTGGGCTGGATCTGCACCCGCTCGGCAAAGCGGCGCTCCAGGCCGCGCAGCGTGGCGGCGTCGGCGTGGCGCGCGGTGGCGCGCACGAATTCCTCGAACAGGGCCAGCGCGTTGTCCAGGCGGACCTGGGCGAGGTCGAAGGGGCCGGCTTGCATCAGGCGCGATGATAAATCTGCCTTCACCTGCCGATCGGGCGGCGGCGCCGGCGCGGCACCGCTTTACGATGGGTGATGGATGGACGCGGCCTGTTCCTGCGCGAAGTCACCTTTCCCAGCGGCGAGCAGCGCCCGGCGCTGGGCCTGGGCACCTGGCGGATGGGCGAGGAACGCGGCCGCCGCGCCGCCGAGGTGGCCGCCGTGCGGCGCGCGCTGGACCAGGGCTGGCGCGTCATCGACACCGCCGAGATGTACGGCGACGGCGGTGCCGAGGCGGTGGTCGGCCAGGCCCTGGCCGAGGCCCTGCGCGGCGGCCTGGCACGTGCCGACTGCTTCGTCGTCAGCAAGGTGCTGCCGCAGCATGCCGACCGCACGGCGATGGCCCGCGCCTGCGAGGCCAGCCTGCGCCGCCTCGGCCTGGACCGCATCGACCTCTACCTGCTGCACTGGCGTGGCAGCGTGGCGCTGGCCGAGACCGTGGCCGGCTTCGAGCAACTGCAGCGCCGCGGCTGGATACGCCACTGGGGCGTGAGCAACTTCGACCTTGCCGACATGCGCGAGCTCGGCGCCGTGCCCGGCGGCAAGGCCTGCGCCGCCAACCAGGTCTGCTACTCGCTGCGCGAGCGCGGCGTCGAGCATGCGCTGCTGCCCTGGCAGCGCCTCCAGCAGATGCCGCTGATGGCCTACAGCCCGCTCGACATGGGAGGCCTGGTCGATGACCCGCAGCTGCACGCCATCGCCGCACGCCACCGCGCCACGCCGGCCCAGGTGGCGCTGGCCTGGGTGCTGGCGCAGCCCGGCGTGATGGCCATTCCCAAGGCCGCCCATGCCCTCCACCTGCGCCACAATCGCGCTGCGCAGGCGCTGCAGCTGAACGAAGCGGACAAGGCCGAGCTCGACCGCCTGTTCCCGCCGCCGCGCGGCGCGCAGCCGCTGGCCGTGCGCTGAGGCTCGGTCACTTTGCCGCTCGGGCGGCCGGAGGGCGATGATGCAGGTGCAATTCAAGGGCAGCAGGCTGGCCGCCTGGGTGTGCGCGGGGCTGATGGCGATGTTCGGCATGCAGGCGCGCGCCGCCGAACGCGCGCTGGACAAGGAAGTGACCGTCGCCGCCACGCTCGACCAGGCCTGGGCGGCGTGGACCACGCGCGAAGGCATCACCAGCTTCTTCGCCCCTGACGCGAAAATCGAGCCGCGCGTCGGCGGCGCCTTCCAGATCTACATGGACCCCGGCGCCGCGCCCGGCATGAAGGGCGCCGACGAGATGCGCTACCTGGCGCTGCAGCCCAAGCGTATGCTGTCCTTCGACTGGAACGCACCGCCCTCGCTGCCCGAGGCGCGGGCCCAGCGCACCTTCGTCGTCGTGCGCTTCTTTCCCGTCGACGAGGCGCACACGCGCATCACCATCCACCACACCGGCTGGGGCGACGGCGGCGAATGGGACAAGGCCTACGCCTACTTCGACCGCGCCTGGGGCCTCGCGCTGGGCAACCTGCAGAAGCGCTTCGAACAAGGCCCGCGCGACTGGACGGAGTGGCTCAGGCAGCTGGATGCCGGCCGCGCCAAGGCCGCGGACAAGTAGCCGTCGCGCGGGTCAGTCCTCGTCCCTGACCTGGAACTGCCCCACCAGCTGCTGCTGCACCGAAGGCGGCACCGCCTCGTAGTGCGACAGCTCCACCGTGTAGCGGCCCTGGCCGCTGCTCAGCGCATTCAGCCGGCTCTGGTAGGCCGTCAGCTCCGACATCGGCACCTGGCCGCGCACGACCATGGTCCGCGCGCCGCTGGCCATGGCGCCGTTGGCGGTGCCCGTGACGACGCCGCGCTTGGACGAGAGGTCGCCGGTGATGTCGCCCAGGGCTGGCTCGGGCGCCGTGATCTCGATGTGCACGATGGGCTCGAGCACGATGGGCCGGGCCTCGCGCAGCGCCGCCAGGAAGGCCTTGCGGCCGGCGGTGACGAAGGCGATCTCCTTGCTGTCCACGCTGTGGTGCTTGCCGTCGTAGACGATGACGCGCACGTCCTCGACCGGGAAGCCGGCGATCGCGCCGCTGGCCAGCACCTCGCGCACGCCCTTCTCGACCGCGGGTATGAACTGCCCGGGGATGGTGCCGCCCTTGACCTGGTCGACGAACTCGAAGCCGGCGCCGCGCGCCAGCGGCTCGACGCGCAGGAAGACCTCGCCGAACTGCCCGGCGCCGCCGCTCTGCTTCTTGTGGCGGTGGTGGCCTTCGGCCTTGGCGGTGATGGTCTCGCGGTAGGCCACGCGCGGCGGCCGCGTGTTGACCTCGAAGCGGTAGGTCTCGCGCAGGCGCTCCAGCAGCACGCGCAGATGCAGCTCGCCCAGACCGTAGAGGATGGTCTCGTTGGTGCCGGCCACGTGCTGCAGCTTCAGGCAGGGGTCCTCGTCGACGAGCTTGCTGACGATCTCCCACATCCGCTGCTCGTCGCCGTGGCGCTTGGGCTCGATGGCCAGGCCGTGCACGGGCTTCGGGAAGGGCAGTGGCGCGAGGTGGATGTGGTCGTCCTCGGCGGCGTCGTGCAGCACGGCGTCGAAGTGGATCTCGTCGACCTTGGCCACGGCCACGATGTCGCCGGGGATGGCCCGCGCCACCTCGACGTGGTCCTTGCCCTGCAGCATGAACAGGTGCCCGACCTTGAAGGGCTTGCGGCCGTCGCCGATGTAGAGCTGGCTGTCGCGGCTGATCGTGCCCTGGTGCACGCGCAGGATGCCCAGGCGGCCGACGAAGGGGTCGACCGTGACCTTGAAGACATGGGCCAGCACGTGCTTGCCCGGGTCGGGAACGGCCTGCATGGGCACGGCGGCATCGCCCTCGCCCTTCAGGAAGGCCGGCGGGTTGGCTTCGCCGGGGTGGGGCAGCAGCTTGACGATGATGTCCAGCAGCTCGGCCACGCCGGCACCGGTGCGTGCCGAGGTGAAGCACACGGGGATGAGGTGGCCCTCGCCCAGCGCCTGTTCCAGCGGCGCGTGCAGCTCGCCGGCGTCGATGTCGCCGTCGCTGAGGTAGCGGTCGACGAAGGCGGCATCGACCTCGACGACCTGCTCGACGAGCGCGCGGTGGGCGGCGTCGACGCTGCCGAAGTCGCTCTGGCCGCTGCGGTTGTAGAAGCAGTCGACGACGCGCGTGCCGCCGCCCGCCTTGTCCGTCTGCGGCAGGT
The DNA here is from genome assembly GCA_903914615.1 of uncultured beta proteobacterium. Lineage (GTDB taxonomy): Bacteria > Pseudomonadota > Gammaproteobacteria > Burkholderiales > Burkholderiaceae_C > Rubrivivax. Next base: position 4,638 of record CAIWPS010000565.1, read on the forward strand.
TCAGCGGCAGGCATTCGCGGCCGAAGGCGGCCTGGACCTGTGCCAGCAGGCCGGCCAGGTCGACGCCCGGCGCGTCGATGCGGTTGACGATGACGATGCGGTCGAGCTGGCGCGCCGCCGCGTACTCCATCATGCGCAGCGCCATCGGCTCGATGCCGACGGCGGCGTTGACGACGATGGCTGCCGTCTCCACCGCCTCCAGCGCCGGAAGGCTCTGGCCCAGGAAGTCGGGGCTGCCCGGGGTGTCGATGAGGTGGATGCGCGTGTCGCCCTGCTGCAGGTGCATGACGCTGGCGTTCAACGAATGGCCCATCTTGCGTTCCAGCGGGTCGTGGTCGCTGACGGTGCTGCCGCGTTCCAGCGTGCCGGCGCTCGCGATGGCACGGGCCTGCAAGAGCAGGGCTTCGGCCAGGCTGGTCTTGCCGGCGGCGGCGGGGCCGACGAAGGCCAGCGTGCGGATCGCCGCGATGGTGGCGCCGGCGCTGCCGGCAGGGGGGGTGGCGGCACCAGGGCCGCCGTGGGGGCTGGGCATGTGGGATCTCCTTTACGCGGCGGCTTTGGCCGCTCGTCATCGGTGATCCCAGACTAAGACAAGCGCCTGCGCGCCACAAGAGCGCCAGCCCTGCGGCGGCGGCGCGCGGCAAGGAGTCCTGTCGCAGATCAAGAACCGCAGCCGGGCGCCAAGGCCCTGTGGCCGCGGCGGCCGAATGCGGCTACTGGAAGGCGACCTCGGCGAAGCTGCGCAGCTTGCGGCTGTGCAGGCTGCCCGGCCTTTCCTGGCGCAGCAGTTCCACCGCGCGCATGCCGATGCGCAAGTGCTGGTCGACGCGCTCGCGGTAGAAGTGGTTGGCCATGCCGGGCAGCTTGATCTCGCCGTGCAGCGGCTTGTCGCTCACGCACAGCAGCGTGCCGTAGGGCACGCGGAAGCGGAAGCCGTTGGCGGCGATGGTGGCGCTTTCCATGTCCAGGGCCACGGCGCGGCTCTGGCTGAAGCGGCGCTCGGGGCCGAAGTTGGGGAGCAGTTCCCAGTTGCGGTTGTCGGTGGATGCGACGGTGCCGGTGCGCAGGATGCGCTTGAGCTCGTAGCCCTGCAGCTGCGTCACCTCGGCCACCGCCTGTTCGAGGGCGACCTGGACTTCGGCCAACGCGGGGATCGGCACCCACAGCGGCAGTTCCTCGTCCAGCACATGGTCCTCGCGCATGTAGGCGTGGGCCAGCACGTAGTCGCCCAGCTGCTGGCTGTTGCGCAGGCCGGCGCAGTGGCCCAGCATCAGCCAGGCATGCGGGCGCAACACGGCGACGTGGTCGGTGATGGTCTTCGCATTGGCCGGGCCGACGCCGATGTTGACCATGGTGATGCCGCTGTTGTCGGCGCGGCGCAGGTGGTAGGCCGGCATCTGTGGCAGCCGCGGCGGCGGCGCACCGAGCTCGTCGCCGGGGCGCGCGCCGCTGCCGGCGCGGCGCGTGACGACATTGCCGGGCTCGACGAAGGCCTCGTACTCGCAGGCCGGGTCGGCCATCAGCGCATGGCCGAGCTTGATGAACTCGTCGATGTAGAACTGGTAGTTGGTGAAGAGCACGAAGTTCTGGAAATGCTCGGGCGCCGTGCCGGTGTAGTGGCGCAGGCGGTGCAGCGAGTAGTCCACCCGCGGCGCCGTGAACAGCGACAGCGGCTGCGCCTCGCCGGCGCGCGGCTCGTGGGTGCCGTTGGCGATGCCGTCGTCCATCGCCGCCAGGTCGGGCAGGTCGAAGAGGTCGCGCATCTTCAGCCGGCGCTCGGCGCTCATGCTGCCTTCCAGGTGGTCGTGCTCGGCCAGCGAGAAGTGCACGGGGATGGGCTGCGGGCTGGTGCCGACCTCGATCGTCACGCCGTGGTTGCGCAGCAGCAGGCGGAACTGGTCGAGCAGGTAGTTGCCGAAGAGGTCGGGGCGCGTGATCGTGGTCTCGAAGGTGCCCGGCCCGGCGACGAAACCGTAGCTCAGCCGCGAGTCGGCGCGCGCCACGGTGTCGGTGCGCACGCGCACGAAGGGGTAGCAGGCGCGGATGTGCTGGCCGTCGTCCTCGCCGGAGACGAAGCGCTGCAGCGCGCCGCGCAGGTGCTCGATGCTGCTGCGGTAGATGGCCTGGACCTGGGCCAGCGCACCCTCGGCGCTGTCGAACCTGGCGGGGGCGATGAAAAGGGGCAGTGAGCTCATGGCGTGATCTTGGTCTTTTGCGGTCACACATTGTGCGTGAGACCCCATGAACGGCGGGTGGCAGCGCCCCGGGCGCCGCTAGGATGACGCGCCCATGACCGCCGCCGCCCACCGCCAGCCCGAAGACGGCCCCGCCGCTGCGGCACCCCGCCTCGGCGGCCGCTGGCAGGTGAACCTGCTCGGCCGGGTCGAGGCGCGCAACGGCGAGCTGCTCGTCACCCGCTTCAACAGCCAGCCCACCGCGGCGCTTCTGGCCAGGCTGGCGCTGCAGCCGCAGCGCATGCATCCGCGCGAGGAACTGGCCGAGCTGCTGTGGCCCGGCGTCGCCACCGAGGTGGGCCGCAACCGGCTGCGCCAGGCCTTGTCGACGCTGCGCCGCCTGCTCGAGCCGCCGGGCAGCGAAGGCCCGCCGGTGCTGCTGGCCGACCGCCTGGGCGTGCGCGTGAACGAGCAGGCGCTGGCCTGCGACGCGGTGGACTTCGAACGCCTGTTCCGCCAGCAGCGCACCGGGGCGGCACGCGAGCTCTACCGCGGCGAGCTCATGCCGGGCTTCTACGACGAGTGGGTGCAGGAAGAGCGCACCCGGCTGCAGGCGCTGTACGACCGCATCGGCCCGCAGCCGCAGCAGGCGCCTGCGGCCGCAACCCCGGACGCCGCGCTGCCCGCGGCCGCGGCAGTGCCGCTGCTGCCCAGCTTCCTCAGCCGCTTCTTCGGCCGCGAGGCCGAATGCGCCGAACTGCTGGCTGCCATCGGGCAGTCACGTCTGGTCACGCTCACCGGCGTCGGCGGCTGCGGCAAGACCCGGCTGGCGCTGGAAGTGGCGCAACAGGCCGCCGGCTACGAGTGGGTGGCCTTCGCACCGCTGGCCGACTGCCGCACGCCGGCGCAGGTGCTGGCGCAGCTGCGCAGTTCGCTGCAGCTGGCCGCCGACGCGCCCGACGCACTGGCCCAGGTGGCGCAGGTGCTGGCGCAGCGGCGCGTGCTGCTGGTGCTGGACAACTTCGAGCAGCTGGTGGCCGGCGGCGGCAGCGAGCTGGTGGAGGCGCTGCTGCAGCGCGCGCCAGCGCTGCATCTGCTCGTCACCTCGCGGCGCGCCCTCGGCCTGGCCGGCGAGCGCGAACTGCCGCTGCTGCCGCTGCCGCTGCCCGAGGCCGGCGCGGCTCTGGAGGCCGTGGCGCGCAACCCCGGCGCGGCGCTCTTCATCGACCGCGCACGCAGCGTGCGGCCCGACTTCGCCGTCACCGCCGGCAACCACGAGGCGCTGGCGGCGCTGTGCCGGGCGCTGGAAGGCGTGCCGCTGGCCATCGAGCTGGCGGCGGCGCGCAGCCGCGTGTTCTCGCTGCGCGAACTGCACGATGCGCTGGCCCGCCCGCTGGCGCTGCTGGAACGCACCGGCGCACGCGCCGGCCGCCTGCCGCGCCACGACTCGCTGCGCGGCGCCATCGAATGGAGCTGGCGGCTGCTGGCGCCGCCGCAGCAGCGCTTCCTGGCCGCCCTGTCGGTGTTCCGCGGCGGCTGGAGCGTGGCCGACGCACAGGCCGTCTGCGACGAGCCGCGCGCTGCCGCGATGATGGAATCGCTGCTCGCCGACTCGCTGCTGCGTGCCGAGCCGGGCCAGCATGGCGGCATGCGTTTTCGCATGCTCGAGCTGATCCGCGAATTCCTCGCCGACAAGCTAGAACCGGCGCGCGCCGCCGCACTGCGCGCCCAGCACCGGGCGCATGTGCTTGCGCAGGCCCTGGGCCTGCAGGCCGGCGGCGCTGCGGCGCTGGACGCCGACGAGCTGCCCAACGTCCAGCAGGCCCTGCGCAGCGCCATCGAAGACGGCCAGCCCGAACTGGCGCTGACGCTGGGCGTGGCGCTGCGCAGCCACTGGGACAGCCAGGGCATCGAGCCCGAACAGCTGGCCCTGCTGTGCCGCGCTGCCGATGGTGCTGCCGCCGGCCTGGCGGTGCTGCCGGCCGCCTGCACCATGCTGGCGCTGCTGCTGCTGGCCGCCGGCGACCTGCCGGCCGCGCGCGCCATGGCCGAGCGCGCCCTGGTGCTGGCCGAAGACCAGCCGCTGCCCCGGGCCGCCGCGCTGTGCACCTGGGTGCGCGTGGTGGCCGGCGGCGAGCGCCGCTACACCGGCCTGGCGCCGCGGCTGGAAGAAGCGCTGCGCCTGGCCGGCGGCCAGCACGAACTGGTGGCCCAGGCGACGGCGCTGCAGGGCATGCTGGCGCTGGGCCTGGACAAGAACCCCGCCGCTGCCGAAGCGCACTACGAGCGCGCCGCGGCGCACTGGCTGGCGGCGGGCCGGCTGCGCGAGGCCAGGCTGCTGCGCTACGACCGCGCCATGTGCCTGCAGGACGCCGGCCGGCTCAGCGAGGCCCTGGCCCAGGCCGAGCTGTGCGAGCGCGAGTGCGCGGCCATCGGCGAGCACACGCGCCGCGTCGCCGCCATCAACCTGCAGGGCGTCATCCTGGCCAGGCAGCGGCGCTGGGCCGCGGCGGTGCAGGCCTACGGCCGCTGCGTGCGCGAGTCCTGGGCGCGCCACCAGCACTACTGGCTGGCCTTCGCGCTGTGGAACCACGGCCGCAACCTGGCGCGTCTGCGCCGGCCCGAGGCGGCCGCCCGGCTGATGTCCTTCAGCATGCAGCACTGGGTCGACCGCTACGGCCCGCTCGACGCCGCCGACGCGCGCTTCACGCGGCTGGTGCGGCGGCTGGTGGAAAGCCAGCTCGGCCGCCCGCGCACGCAGCTGCTGTGGGCCGAAGGCGCGCAGCTGACCTTGCGCCAGGCGGTGGCGATGGCGCTGCCACCCGAGCCGCCCGCGGCGACGTAAAGAAGTTCCAAAACCCCCGCACCCGGGGGGGGCGCAACGGGCCCGCAAGCCACGGAAATTTAGCGCTGCCTTAACGGTCCGCAGCGAACCTCCCACTCAACCGCGCCCCCTCGGGCCGGACACATTGACAGTCTGGGAGCCCACCATGCCGAGCCTTCTGCGCCGTTCGTTCCGCCGTCCCCTGCGCCGCAGCGCACTTGCCGTGGCGGCGGCCGCGGCGCTCGGCCCGATGGCCGTCGCGCCCGCGGCCGCAGCCACCTGCACCTGGAACACGGCCAGCGGCAACTGGAACGCACTGCTCGACTGGGCCAACTGCGTCGCCGGCAACGGCAACCCCGCCGGCAGCCCGGGCAGCAGCGACACCGCCAACATCGGCGCGGCAGGGGTGGTCACGATCAACACCCAGCAGTCGGTGCTGAACCTGAACAACGCCGGCCAGATCAACATCGACGCCTTCGGCCTCAACCTGGTGGGCGGCGGCAGCACCACCAACACCGGCGTCATCAACGTCGGCAGCGCCGTCACCGCCAACCTGGGCATCGCGGCCGGCCACAACGTCAACAACGCCGGCGGCGTCATCAACGTCGCCAACGGCAGCGTCGTCAACCAGTTCGGCAGCACGATCAGCGGCGGCACGATCAATACCACGGGCACCGGTGCGCTGGTCGCCTACAGCAGCGGCAGCAACTTCCTCAGCAACGTCACGCTCAACGGCATCCTCGACCTGACGACGGCCGGCAATGCACGCGAGCAGATCGCCAACGGCGCGACGATCAACGGCGCCGTCAACATCGCCAATGGCGGCATCCTCGGCTTCAACAGCGCCGCCTCCAGCAATGCCAACCAGGTCATCGGCGGCACCAACGCGCTGACCAACAA
>CAIWPS010000566.1 GCA_903914615.1 uncultured beta proteobacterium
TCGCGACAAGCGAGGCCAGCACGCTGGCGTGGCCGCCGCGCAGACGGTGCGACAGCCGATCACTGATGAGGCCCCCGGCTACGGCGCCCAGCGTGCCAAACGCCAGTTGCAGCGCACCCATTTGCCGGGCAATGCCCGCCGCGTCCAGGCCGCGCTCGCGCACCAGCCACAGTTGTACAAAGGCCAGGCCCGCAAAGGCGAAATGCACCAGCACGAATCCGACGATGGCCTTGAACAAGGGCGGGCATTCGACCAGCGCCAGGCTGACTAGTACATCAACACGTAAGTTTCGGAACGTAATGCCGTCCCAGCTTCCGATCTGCGTCCTGTCGTGTGAACTTCCACTCGATGGTTCGCTCCAGCGCGTTTCGGGCGTGCTGCCATGCATCGATCTCACCGCGCAGGGTCTCTCTGCTGTCGATGCGCCTGTCCAGGCACTGGCGGCTCAGTATGCCGATCTCGATCTCCGCCATGTTCAGCCAGCTTGCATGCTTGGGCGTGTAGTGGAATTCGACACGCCGCAAGAGCTTTGTCGCGGCACGCATTCCCAGCACATCATCGAAGCACTTCCTGAAGTGAGTATTCAAGTTGTCCACCACCAAGTGAACACGGCGCGCCTTGGCATACATGCCGGTGAGCAACTCGCCAACGAAGGCCACGAAGTCGTCCTTGCCCCGATGCTCGGTGACCGCGACAATCCGCTGCCCAGCCTTCGGCTCGACAGCCACAAACAGGTTGGTCGTGCCGTTGCGCCTGTATTCGTAGTCGTGCTTGGCGGGGGCGCTCTCGGTCATGGGCAGCGGCTCACGACTGTGGCCAATGAATTGCAAACTCTTCTCGTCGATACAAATAACGGGCTCGGTCGCCGACAAGGGTCGGGCATACAACTCGAGCAAGGCGTACATGCGTTGCCGATACTCTTCGGTCAGCGCCCCGATGCACCACATCAGCTTGCGCCAGGGCTTGAGGTCGTTTTTTTGAGCATGCGTCTGACGGTCTCCCGGCTCACACCACCCAGCCCCGGCTCTTGGCGAGCAACGCGTTCGAGTTCGATCATCGTCCAGCGCTGCCGGCCTTCGGGCGGGGCTGAACATGCCAGCGCCGTCACCCGCGCCTCGGCGTCGGTGTCGTACTGGCGAGGTCGCCCCGACCGCGCAACGTCGAACACCGCCAAATCGATTCCCCCTTGCAGATACGCCGCACGGGCGCGCCACACAGCAGTGCGACCCATGCCGAGCACTGCCATGATCTGTACCTCCGGGATGCCTCGATCCAGGCACGACAGCACATGCGCTCGATTCACCTCCCTCGAAGAATGAACCCCCTTACTGCGAATCTCGTCGATGACCGAACGATCCTCGTCGGTCAATTGCAGTTCCGTCTGACGCATGTTGACACCTCGTTGCACCCGTTGGCGGTTCCGAGAGTGTATTCATGTTTCGTTATTTACGTGTCGCTGTACTAGCTGGCCGGCGAGGCCGCGGAACGGGTTCTGGGCGCTCGTTCACTGGGCAAAACACTTTGAACTGCGAAGGGTCAGCTACCTTTGCAGGTTTCAAGGACCGTGTAAAGGCGCGCAGAGATAAAAGACATAGGTAACTACCCCAGAGGACCCAGGAGCCACTGCTCGACTTCCGACCGCGTACGCCAGGTAGCCATAGACGGGATCCACCCTGTCGAATTCCCATTGTTCGTCTGCACTCGAAA
>CAIWPS010000567.1 GCA_903914615.1 uncultured beta proteobacterium
GCTCTGGCTCGACAACAGCGACCAGATGGGCACCTTCAACTACCTGAGCGGCGAGCAGCGCCTTCGCTACATGGTCTACGTGCAGAACGGCCTGCTTTACAACTACGAATCGAAAGCGCCGCTGACCGCGAATTTCCCTATTCCCTACGCGATCGACATGAACGAGCGCATCTTCGCGCTGCACGATGCCAAGGGCATCGGCATCAGCTGGAATCACTCGTCGATGCTCTCGGGTGCACCGGTGATCTGCGCCGGTGAGTTCAAGGTCAGCAATGGCAAGCTCACCGAGTTCGACAACAACAGCGGGCACTACAAGCCGGGCACCGACAACCTGGTGGACGCGGTCAAGGTCCTGGCCTCGCTGGGTCTGAACATCATGAGCTTCAAGGTGAAGGACAAGAGCAAGGGCGTCGACTATCCGACGGGCCTGGCCCTTGTCAACGCCGCGCGCGGCGGCGGCAACGCGCGGCAATGAGCTCGGCCGCATGAGGACGCCGCTGCGGCTCGTCGCCGCGACCAGGTGTCTGCTTTCGGCCTGCGAGCGGCCCTGGTCCGCCCGTCACGCCAGCGGCTAGTTTCGACATGACCGTCGCAGTCCTATTGCCTCCCGGAACCGGCCCCTGTGGCGTGCCATCCGCCCGAGTGCACGCCCGCGGCGTCCTGGCCTGCAGTGTTTGCGGGCTTGCGCAGTCTGCAGCCATGCGCGGCCCGCGGGCCGCGGCGGCCGGCGACCACGTCTGCGGTGGCGCGGCCTGCCGCCTCGTCTTCAGCCGCCGTGGGCAGATGGACGAGTCCGCCTTCCGCCACTACCTGCAGACCCAGGTGCGGCTGCGGCACGGTGTGGCCGAGATGGTGCGCCGCCAGCAGGCCCTGCGCGAGGCCGACGAGCGCGAGCACGAGGCGGTGTGGGCCGCGGCGCAGGCGCATCTCGGCGCCGCCGCCGACGGCGCATTGCGGCTCGTCGTGCCCTCGGGGCCGCGGCGGCGCGCACCGCTGGCGCAGCGCCGCCTCGAACGCTACCGCCAGCATCTGCAAGAGGTGGCTGCGGCCGCCGCGGCCACCACGGCCACCGCCCTGCCGGAGCAGGCGCCGCAGGACCAACCCGCCGCGGCCACGCCGCTGGAAGGCCGGCTCTGCGGCCTGTGCGGCGGCGGCTGCTGCACCATGGGTGGTGACCGCGCCTACGTCACCGCGGACACGATGCGGCGCGTGATGCGGCTGCACCCGCAGTGGTCGGCGGCCGATGTCGTGCAGGCCTACCTGGACCGCGTGGCGCCGCGCACCGAGCGCCATTCGTGCATCAACCACGGCGACGGCGGCTGCACGCTGCCGCGCGAGCTGCGCTCCGACACCTGCAACGACTTCGCCTGCGCGGCGCTGTCCACGCTGCAGCAGCAAGCCGACGGCGCGGCGCGGCGGCAACCCGTCATCGTCATCCGCCGCCGCCTCGGCCAGTGGACGCGCGCCAGCCACGGCGCCGACAACCGCATCACCGCCATCGCCCTGCTGACCGAGGAAGGTGCGCGCCGGCTGCCGCTCGCACTGGCGGCGGCGCCCGCGGCCTTGCGCGACGAGGGCGGCGCGTGAGCCTGATCGCCAAGGACGTGGGCGACAAGGCAGCCAACCTGCCGGTGGACGTCATCCGCATCCAGGACCTGCTGAACAACAACTTCAGGTTCACGGGGCTGAAGGCGGCGCTGGCGGTCGACGGCACGGTGGGCCCGCTCATGATCGAGGCCATCAAGACCTTCCAGCAGACCCACCCGGGCATCAAGTCGAAGCGGCCCGACGGTCGCGTCAGCCCCGGCGGCCCGACGCTGAAGCGCCTGCAGCAATGCCGCAAGGACCCCGACTTCCGCAGCACCCTGCCCAGGGGCTTCGACGCCAACACGCTGGCGCGGCCGAACATCGACGGCTTCGTCGCCCTGTACGTGCGCCAGTACCCGCGCCCGGTGCTCGGCGCGTCGGGCACGCTGGCCCTGCACGACCTCGTCGCACGCATCGTCGCCGACACCGACGTCACCGACTTGCGCTGGGCCGCGTACATGCTGGCCACCGTCAAGCACGAATGCGCCGACACCTGGGAGCCGATCGAGGAATACGGCCGCGGCGCCGGCAAGGACTACGCGACCGCCGTGGCGGTGAAGATCGACGCCAAGCGCACGGTGAACAACGTCTACTACGGCCGCGGCTACGTCCAGCTGACCTGGGACCACCGCTACAAGGCGATGGACACGGCGCTGGGCCTCAGCGGCGACGCGAGCCTGTACCTGCACCCCGAGAACGCCCTCGTGGCCGACACCGCCTACCGCATCATGTCCTACGGCATGCGCAACGGCAGCTTCACCGGCCTGGGCCTGCCGCGCTTCATCAGCGGCGCCAAGTCGAGCTATTTCTATGCGCGGCAGATCATCCTGTCGCTGGACCGTGCTGCGCTCATCCAGGGCTATGCCGAGAACATCGATTTCCTGCTGCGCTTCTGTAAGGGCGTCCCGGTGGCGCGCTAGGGGCCCGCGGCCGCCAGCGCTGGCGCGCGGCCTGTGCGCCGTCGCCGCCGGGCTGGCC
>CAIWPS010000568.1 GCA_903914615.1 uncultured beta proteobacterium
ATGAACTCGATGTCCATCGGCGGCACGTCGCGCATGCGCAGCGGCGTGTAGGTGTTGAGGTTGGTGTCGCGCACCTGGCCGTTGACGAACTCGGTGCCTTCGTGCAGGGCCATGCTCAGACCCCACAGCGACGCGCCTTCCACCTGCGCCAGCGCGCCATCCGGGTGGACGATGGTGCCGGCGTCGACGACCACGGTGAGCTTTTCGACCTTCACGACCCCGCAGCTGCGGTTCACGCGCACGCGGGCCACGCAGGCGCACCACGTTGGCATGTCGCGCTCCTGGCCGAAGGTGGTGGCGATGCCGAGGCCGGTGTCTGCGGGCATCTTGCTGCCCCAGCCGGCCTTGTCTGCAGCGCGTTGCAAAACCTGCGCTTGGCGCACGGCACCGCCAACGCTGTTCTTTCCGCTGCCACCGAGCAGGCGCAAACGAAAGGCGAGTGGGTCCAATCCCGAGGCGCGAGCCGCTTCGTCCATGAACGATTCCAGCGCCCAGTTGGTCCACCCCGGCCCGACCGAGCGCAGCCAGCCTGGGCGGAAGGTGCTGTTGGCCAGGTCGTTCGAGACGGCACGCACGCGCTGCGCGCCGACCGAGTACCAATGGTCGGCGCCCGATATCGCGAACGGGTCGTAGGGCTCGCCGTTCTTGCCCTTGGGCATGAAGACCGGAATCATCACCTGCGTGGGCCAGCCGGCGCTGGCATGGTGCTGCATGCCGGTGACCTCGCCCTGTGCGCCGAAGGCCATGCGCAGGCGCTGAACAGAAGGAGAACGCGGCGAGTCGAAGCGCACGTCGTCTGCGCGCGTCCATACCAGTTTCACCGGCCGGCCCAGGGCCTTGGCGGCCAATGCGGCCGGTACCGCGTAGTCGCCATTCAGGCGCCGGCCGAAGCCACCGCCGATGAGGTAGGTGCGCATCACCACCTGCGCTTCGGGCACGCCGAGCGCCTTGGCCAGCGTCGGCAGGATCAGCGACTGCCACTGGTTGCCGGTGTGGATCTCCCAGCGGCCGTCTTTCTGGAAGGCCAGCGCATTTAACGGCTCGAGCTGAAAGTGCAGCACTGTGGCCGTGGTGTAGTCGCGTTCCAGCGTGGACTTGGCTGCGCTGAACGCAGCGCCGACGCCCGCGTCCTCGACCACCAGCGAGCCACCGGTGGTGTCAGTGACCAGCTTCAGCCCACGCGCTTGGATGTCGGCTTCCGACACCGTGGCTGCGGGGCCGCTCGTCCAGGTGACCATGACCAGATCGGCCGCGCGGCTGGCAGCGACGAACGAGTCGGCGCACACCACCACCCAGCCCGGCACGGTGTCTGAAGGGTCGTCCAAAGCCATGCTCTTCAGGTAGCCCGGAATGCCGAGCGCCGCGCTGTCGTCGATGGCGGTCACCTTGCAGCCATTGCGCGTGGGCGGCAGCTTGGGGCGGGCGTAGGCCATGCCGGGCACCTGCGCATCCAGGCCGTAGCGCGCGGCGCCCGTGGTCTTGGCGGGGATGTCAACGGCAGCCGTGGGCAAACCAATGAGGCGCCGCTCGGTAGCCGCCTTGATGGGCATGGCCTTGAGTTCATCGGCGCTGTAGCTGCGGGCGAGCTGGCCGCGCCGGACGATGTCGGCATAGCTCATCGACTTGCCGGCGCTGCTGACGATGCCATTGCGAGCCGTGCACCCGGCCTTGCCGACGCGCATCAACTTCGCGCCTTCGTCGATCAAGGCCAGTCGCCCCGCGGCGCCTGCCTGGCTGAGGTACGGAAAGCTCTGCCACACCGACCAGCTGCCGCCGGTCACCATGGTTCCCCACTTGGGGTCGGTATCCACATATCGCAGGCGCACCGAGCCCCAGTCGACTTCCAGCTCGTCCGCCACGATGCGCGCCAGCGCGGTGCCCACATGCTGGCCCATCTCGGCGCGGATGATGTTGACGGTGACGATGCCGTCGCGGTCGATCTCGTACCAGATCGTCGGCTCGAAGGGCGTCGCCGTGCCAGCGCCCGCAGTGGTGTCTGCTGCCAGGCCGGGCTGCGGCAACGTGAAGGCCATTGCAAAGCCGGCACTGGTTGCGCTGATGAGGAAGCCGCGCCGCGTCGGTGCCGGCAAGACCTCGGCGATGTCATGCATGGGATGCGACTCCCTGCACTTCGGCTGCCGCGATCTTGATGGCCTGGCGGATGCGCACATAGGCCATGCAACGGCACAGGTTGCCGGTCATCACCGAGTCGATGTCGTCGTCGGTTGGATTCGGAAAGCGCCGGATCAGGGCC
>CAIWPS010000569.1 GCA_903914615.1 uncultured beta proteobacterium
CCCGGGTTGCCCGACCCCGCCGCGCCGCCGAGGTTGGCGAAGGCGGTGTTGGCGCTGGCGAAGAGCACGTCGGCGCTGGCGATGCTCAAGGCCACCGTGGCCTGGCTGCCGTAGGGGTCGGTGACGGTGACGCTGCGCGACTGCGTCGTCGCCGGGCAGTACCAGCTGCCGCCGCTGCCGGCGCCGCTGCAGGTCGTCGACAGCGAGGCGTCGTCGAAGAACAGGCCGTTGGAGCCGCTGTCGAAGTAGCTGTAGGGGTAGGCCGTGCCGGCCATCGACGTGGCGACGTAGAGGTAGCCCGGGCTGGCCGGGTCGGTCTGCATCTGCAGCGTGGTGCCGGCCGCCGGCAGCTGGTTGTTGGCCTGCGTGCCGATGCCGAAGACGAGCCGGCCGCGCACCACCGCGGCGCCGGTGGCGGGCAGGGCGGGCAGGACGACGAGGGTGCCGTTGTTGTCCTGGGCGAAATAGCTCACCGGGTTCTGCAGCTGCTGCGCTGCCGGCATCGCGCTGGCCTTGCAGGCGCCGCTGGCGTCGCAGGCGTAGTAGAGGGTGTAGCCGCCGCTGTAGTCGCCGCTGTCGCAGACCAGGCCGCAGTCGTAGGCCAGCATGCCGACGCCGAGCACGCCCTTGGCCTGCAGCGCCGTCGCCGACTGGATGAGGCCGCCGTTGGCCGCTGCCTGGCAGTCGGCCGTCGGTGCGGGCTGCGGCGTGGCGCGGTCGTCGATGAGCTGCACCGGCAGGCCGGCTGCGGCCTCGCCGCCGATGCGCACGTCGGCCTGCGCCAGCGCGCCCCACACGGCGCCGATGACGAAGGGGTAGCACTCCACCGCGCTGCCGCCACCCGGCGCCGCCATCGCCGGCAGGTTCAGCGACGCGACCGTGCTGCGCAGCAGCCGCAGGCCGATCGAGCCGGTGTCGAGGAAGACATGGTCGATGGTGACGCAGGCCGTGGCCGAGCCCGGCGCGCAGACGGTGACGGTGACGTAGGGCAGGTTGGCCACGCCGAGCAGGGCGACGCCGCTGGGGCCGCTGTCGATGAGGATCTCGGTCGTGTTGGCGCCCTGCGGGCTGGTGATGTCGACCTCGACGCCTGTCGGCCCGGCGGGCTGGCCGCCGACGATGAGGGTGGTCTCGGTCGAATTGCCGCCACCGCAGGCCGCCAGCAGCAGCGCGGCCAGGACGGCGGCGAGCGCGCCGCGCAGGCTTTCAGCGGATGGCATCGGGCGGGGTGCCGGGCGGCAGCTGCGAGCGCAGCCAGGCGCGGCCGACATGGGCGTTCAGGTGCGCGGTGGCCTCGACGACGAGGTCGCCGCGCTGCACCGCGGCGCCATGCATCACGCCCGGCCGCTGCTGCATGGCACTGCGGCCGGCCTCGGCATAGGCGGCGAAATGCGTACCCAGCAGCCGGTCCAGGCGCGGCTTGCCGCGCGTGTTCCAGGCCACCGCGAAGACGCGCCCGGCCGGGTTCACGTACTCGCGCACGGTCGAACCGTCCGGCAGCGTCAGCGTGTGCACCTGCATGGCCAGGCCGCTGGCGATGCGGCGCGGGCTGCCGCGCTGCAGCGCGTCGGCCTGGATGCTGGCGGCGTCTTCGCCCAGCACCGCATGCGCGGGCAGCGCCAGCAGCACCGCGGCCAGGGCGAGGGCGGCGCGTTCAGGGCCGTGCATGGTCGATCTCGAGTTTCAGGCCGGTGGCGCCCGGCTTCACCGGTCCGAGCTCGGCTTCGAGGTCGCCTGCAGCGGGAATCGCATCGCCGCGCCGCGACACGCGCACGCCGACGATGACCTGGGCCTGCTGCGACAGTCGGGCCGTCGGCACCATGGCCAGCGTGTCGTCGAGCGCGAAGTCAAGCGGCAGGTCGCGCCCGCGCTTGCGCAGCAGCGCCACCGGCATGCGCGAGCCCGAGGCCGGGCGCGCGAAGACGAAGACGGTGTCGTCGGGGCCGACGCGGTCCTTCATCGCCGCGCTGACGGTGATGCGGCCGGCGACGAAGGCCGCGCCTGTGGCTGCCGACGCCGCCCCGCCGGCCGAGGCCGGGGCCATGAGGGCGCGTGCTTCGGCGATGCTGGTCTGCAGGGGCTGGCGCATCGCGCCCTCGGGGCCGGCCTGCAGCGCGCGTTCCCACAGCGCGATGGCCTCGCTGTAGCGCTGGCGCTCGAAGGCCGCCTTGCCGCCCAGCACCAGCGCCTTCACGTTGGCGGGGTCCAGTTCGAGCGCGCGGCCTATGAGTTTCGCGGGCTCGCCCTGCAGGCTGCCCTTGTTCGCCACGCCCAGCGCGTCGGCGAAGTCGGCATGGGCCTGGGCGTCCTGCGGCCGCAGCGCCAGCAGCGCCCGGTAGGCGCCGGCGGCCTCGTCGAAGCGGCCGATCATCTCGTAGGAATGGGCCAGCATGGCCCAGGCTGCGTCATCCCTGGGATCCGCTTCGACGGCCGCCTTGGCATTGCCGATGCCGCGCTCGACCTGGCTGGCCGACAGCGGTGCGGGGGCTGCCGACACCGGCGCCGAGCCTGCAGGCGCGGGTGCCGGCGCGGCCGGCCTGCGCTGCGAAAACAGCACGGCGGCGAACACCGCCAGCACCACGGCCCCGAGCACCCAGGGCAGGCGGTTGCCGGAATTCACCGCCATGGCAGGTCAGAACAGTTCATAGCGGTAGCCGACATAGAAGAAGACCGAATTGCTCGTTTCGTGGTTCGAAGGGCCGTTGGTGCGCGAGTTTTCGTACAGAAACTCGCCCAGCAGGCTGGCGCGCTGGCTGGCTTTCCAAGACAGCCGCACGCCGGGGCCGACGCGCACCAGCTTGACGTCGAGATTGTCGCGCTGCGTGTACAGGCGCACCGAGGGCTCCAGCGTCAGGTCGTGCTTGCCGGGCAGGCCGGTGAGGTTGTTCAGAGCGAACTGCCAGCCGGTGAAGAAGGGCGTGTGCATGACGCTGACGTTGAAGTTGCTGATGTCGCGCGACGAGTACAGGTTGGTGCCTGTGACCTGCCCGCTCCAGCTGACCTGGCCGCCGGTGGCCGGCGTGGCCTCGAAGTCGCCCACCGCAGGCAGCGCGCCCACGGCGCTGTAGCGCAGGTCGGTGGAGGCCTGCCAGTGCGACGACAGCGGCCGCGCCACGCTGACCAGGAACTGCTTGGCGATGGCCGAGGTGGCCAGCGCGTCGGAGCGCACCTGGTCGAGCGTGCGCGACTGCAGCAGGTCCTTCAGCGAAGCGGCGCCCGAGCTGATGAGGGCGTCGGTGAGCTGCAGCGAAGGCGCGCGGCGTTCGTCGACGAGCATCGTCACCGTGGTCTGCGCGCCGGCCTGGAAGCTGCCGTGCAGCGACAGCGCATTGACGGCCTTGAACACGGCGTCGTAGTCCAGCAGCGCGTTCAGCGACCACTGCTCGCCGGCATAGCGCAGCTCGCTGCCCAGGGCGCGGCGGTTGGTGATGCCCTGCGTGGTCTGCTCGAGCAGGTAGAAGTTGCCGGCCCAGCGCTCGCCCAGGGTGTCGGCCTCGACGACGGCGGCGAAGAGCTTCTCGTCGGGGGCCGAGACCAGCGTGCTCGCCGGTACGCCGCCCATGATGTCGACCTTCAGCCCCGGCGTCACCGGGTAGGCCAGCGAGACGCCGTCGAACAGGCCCAGCAGCCCGCCGCTGATCGGCGACTGCCGGCCCACGCGCAGCGCCAGTCCGGCCAGCAGGCCGTCGCCGCTGCGCCGGTGCTCGACGTAGGCGGCGCCGATGGAGCTGCTGCTGTGCGAACCGGCGATGAGGTTGGTGGAGGTGCTGCCGCGCACGATGGCGCGCGTGTCGCCGTCGCCGGCGACGTAGCGCGCGCCCAGGTCCAGGCTGGTGACGATGGACGATTCGGTGGTGCGGCTGAGCGTGGCCTGGTCGATGCCGGTGGCGATGTTGACCAGCGACTTGGTCTGCGCCTTGCCGCCGTAGTAATACTGCGCCACGCTGCCGGTGACGGGGCCGGGCGGCGGCCGGGCGGCCGGGCCGTTGCCGGTGGCGCCGCCCAGCGCGGCCAGCCGCGCCGTCACGCGCAGCGAGGCTTCGGACTCGGGGCACAGCTTCAGGAACAGCTGGTACTCGGCGCGCGCCCGCTCGGGGCGGCCGGCTTCTTCCCAGGCCTTGCCGATGAGTTCCTGCGCCTGCAGCGACGCGCCGTTGGGCGGCAGCTTGAGCAGCTGGTTGAGCAGGCCCACGGCGGCCTCGGCCTGGTGCGCGTCCAGCGCCTGCCGGGCCTGTGCCAGCCATGCCGTGGCTTGCGTTTCGACCTCGGGCGCGGCGGCGGCCGCGGTGACGCAGGTGGCGACCTGGGTGCCGGGGGCGAAGGCCACCGGGTTGCCGGCGAGGTCGACGATGCGCGCCTGCGGGAAGCGCGGCAGCGCCAGCGCCAGCGCGGCGCCGGCCTCGCGCAGGGTGGGGAAGTAGCCGACGCGCAGTTCCAGCCGCGGCTCGCCTGCGACTTCGGTGGCGGCCGTCGCCACCTCCAGTTCCTGCAGCTCGGCCGGGATGGGCGTGAGCTGGTCGGCCTGAGCGCGCGGCACCGACTGCAGCGTCAAGGCAAAGCGCCGCTGCGGCGGTGGCGCCAGCGCGGCCCCGTCCTGGCGCAGCAGCAGCTCGATCGAGCGCGCATTCGGGCCCTGCCGCGCCTGCACCGGCCAGGCCTGCGCGAGGCGGATCGTCAGCTGCTTGATGCGGTTGCTGGGGTCGGGCGCGTAGCCCACCGAGATGTCGGGCACGCCGGCCGCGGCGGGCAGGCGGCGCACCTCGTCCAAGGTCTGGCGCAGCACGGCCTCGTCGGCGACGGGCATCTCGAAGCGCACCGTGTAGAGGTCGGCCGCGCCGGCGGGCGAGATCTGCACGTAGCGCACCGAGGCGTTGAAGCGGATGCGCACCACCTGCACGTCGCCCTGGGCGCGGACGTCGATGTCGTCCAGCGTCTGCGCTTGCACCCGCGGCGCCGCCAGGGCACACACCGCGACCCAGAGCAGTGCGGCCAGCCCGCGGCCACAAGCCGCACCGAGCGTGCGCAGCGGCGACGCGGCCTTCATGGCGTGGTCTTGGGCGGCACCGGCCGCGGGCGCTGGTTGCCGTGCATCTGGCGCGGGATCATCTCGCCGTTGGTGATGTGGCAGCTGACGCAGGTGGTCTTGTCCGGCTGCGGCTGGTAGGCCGGCGAAAGGTGCTGGTACTGCACCGGCTGCCAGGCCAGCGTGCGGTGGCAGGCGTCGCAGGAGCGCACGGTGACGAAGTGGGGGCCGGGCTTGCCGCTGGCGTCGACGCCGTTGTGGCAGGCCGCGCACTGACCGGCCACGTTGATGGCATGCGTGTACTGCGCCGGCCGCCAGGTCGTCGTGCGGTGGCAGGCGTCGCAGGACAGGCGGCTGCCGTAGTGCTTCGCAGGGCGCGCCGTGGCGAGCTGGCCGTTGTGGCAGACCTGGCACTGGCCGGGCGCGACGCCGCGGTGGTCGAAGCTGCTGGCCGCCGCGTTGCTGCCGGCGCCGAGCAGGCC